>NZ_JBEXOV010000141.1:0-14728 GCF_040611715.1 Streptomyces sp. NPDC006544
AGGTCACGGTCGACGTACGCAACTCCGTCAGCGACGACGAGGAGGCCGGCAAGGAGTCCTTGGCGGCGTCCGAGCCTGCCGGCTCGTACGAGGGGCGGGGCGCTCCGCGCCGGGCGGTTCCCTGCTCGGCGGATCCGCTCCCGCCGGGCCCCGGCCGTCCCCGGGGGGACGGTCGAAGCCCGGCGAACCGGCTCACTTGGACTGCGTGGAGAGGCTCACACCGCCGAAGCCCTGCGTGGCGGCGAGGCTGAAGTAGACCCAGCCGGACGGCGGGTTGTCGATCGTCAGGGTCTCGCCGTTGCCGGCGTTGGTGGACTTCGCCACGTAACTGCTGGTGGTGGCCCAGGTGCCGCCGCCGTAGTACAGGTCGGCGTTGCCGGTGCCGCCGCTGCTGGTGATGGTCAGCTGCTTGAGGCCGGCCGGCAGGTACACGAAGTGGTAGCTGTAGTTGCCGGTGGCGGCCGTGAGGCCGTCCCGGCGGCAGTTCTTGTCGAACTGACGGGGGTCGCTTAGGGTGCACAGCGGGGTGGACGGGGCCGTGGCCGCGTCCGGCAGCGGGCCGCAGTCGCTGGTGGCGCAGGTGGTCGTCAGCCAGGTCGCGAAACCGGCGTCGTAGCTGGTGCCGATGTTCTGCTTCAGGAAGGTGCGGGCACCGTTCCAGTCACCGGCGCGGTACTTGCCGAGCACGGTCTGGATGTCGGCGGGGTGCGCCTGCAGCATGTAGCGGACCGCGAGGAAGCCCCAGCGGTAGACCCGGTTCGAATTGACGTCCGGGTCCTCGTCCTGGCCGTAGACGGTGTCGAAGAGGTCGCTGAGCTTGTACGTGTTCTTGCCGGCCTCGGCGATCGCGTCGGCGTTGCGCTCGTTGCGGTAGCCGAACGAGATGTTCTCGGCTATGCCCTCGACCCACCAGATGGTCGGCGTGACGATGCCGGCCTCGAAGTCACCGGCCATGTTGTAGCGGCCGTCGAGGTAGTGGGTGTACTCGTGGTTGAGGTTCCAGATCTGGAAGTCCGGACGCAGCCAGTGGGCCTCATGGGCGATGAAGCGGGCCTGGTTGCCGGCGACGGCCGGGTTGCCCTCCTCGTACATGCCGCCGTTGTCCACGTCGATGTTGTAGATGGCCCAGGCGTACAGCGAGTAGTTCGTGTAGTCGTCGAAGACGACCACCTCGAGGTTGGTGTTCAGGTCACCGGGGATCGCGCCCTTGTCGCCGATGATCCGGTGGAAGTAGGCGTCCTGGTTGACCAGGCTGGTGCAGGTGTTCTCCAGCTGGCCGGGGGACATGTCCTGGGCGCGGATCTTCAGACCCGGGGTGCAGGTGTGCTGGATCGGCAGGATCGCCGGGAGCACGCGCTCGCCGAGGTCGCAGATGGCGTAGGCCGCGCAGTTGCCCTTGTCGTACTGCCGCGTGTACCAGCCCAGGTTCATGGTGATGGGCGCGGTGGGGCCGACGTTCGGATAGCGGTTGATCAGGTCCTTCAGCAGCGGCCGCACGCGGTCCTTGAGCTCCGGTACGTCCAGGGCGTACCCGAGGAAGCGGCCGACGTTGCTGACGACGTCCAGGCGGTTCAGCTGCGCGCCGTTGCGCGTGATGAAGCCGGCCCAGGTGGTGAGGATGGCGGGGTCGGCCTTGAGGGCGGCCCGCCAGCCGCGGGCGTCGTTCTTCGCCTTGAAGCCGTTCTCGACGACCCACTCGACGTGCTGCATGGCGAGGTTCATCTGGCCGGGCCAGGTGCCGTCGTAGCTGCCGAGCATCCACTTGACGACGCCGGCGTACCGGCCGGCCTCGTGGGTGCTGTCGATCAGCGTGACGACCTCGTTGAGGATCTCGCCGTTGGCGTCGGTGACGTCCTTGCTGCGCGGGGAGGCGAAGAAGGCGTCCAGCGCGCCGCGCGCCGCGGTGTCCAGCGCCGTGCCGTAGTCACCGACGCTCGCCTGGTTCTCCTGCACGTAGTAGCCGGCGCGCAGGAACAGCACCAGCTGCCCGACGGCGGCGCTGTTGCTGCCCGTGTAGGTGGCGGAGGCGTCGCGCAGTGCGTTGGCGACGGTCACCATCTGGGGCTCACGGAAGGCCTTTTGGGCGTTCTCTCCGGTGAGGTTGAACAGCGGGTACGTACAGGTGATCCGGGGGAGTGCCTTGAGCTGCTGGACCAACGCGCTGCCCGTGGCGTTGATGACGCCGGAGAGGTCGCCGCACTCGTCCGCGGCGGCCGCCGAGGACTGCTTGCCCGCCTTGACGTCCGCAGCGGACGCCGGAGCGAGTGCCGGAGCGGGTGCCGGGGTGGTCTCCTCGGCACTGTCCTGCGAGGAGATCCGGAAGCGGGAGCCGTTGCTCATCGCATCGGGCGACTTGGGAACCGGGATCGACCGCGGCGCCGAGGCCGCGGTTCCCTTCGCACCCGCCGGGGTGGTGGCGCCGACGGAGGCCGCCTGACTCTGTGGAGTGAGCAGACCGAGGGCGATGAAGACGGCCGCGCCGAGTGCAGGAAGTCTGCGCGCGTTGGCCTTCGATATCCGGAAGGGATGCATCTGTGGGGGCCTCCGGGGCCGCTGTGGCCGCGTGCTGGGGACACGGGCAGTTGATGTGTGACATGTAAAATTTCACATGTCGCATCTTGCCGGAAGGGTTTCGGCCATATTGCTGGCCACCGCAACGGAAACGTTGCCGACATACACGGCCGGGTCTGGGCCAACCGCCCCCGCCGGCCTCCGGGTCGGGCGGCCCGTGCGCCGCCGTCGTCACGCCAGGCCGGCGGCACCGGGTCCCCGTTCGGCCGTTCGGTGGTTCGGTCGTTCGGCCGTGCCCGGGACTAAGGCCGTGCGGACGTCTGCCTGCGGGACTTCCTCACCCAGGGGCCGAGTGCGAGCGCGAGGACGACGGCGCCCAGCACGAAGTAGAAGTCGAGGGCGCGTCCCGACCACTGCGCCCAGGCCGAAGTGGCGTTCTCCCGCTGGTCGAACATCCCGTACGGCATCGCCCCCGTCAGCCGCAGACATTCGTCGACGGCCGTCGCCGCCCCGCGCAACACCAGGAGGGGCATGCCGATCCACGCCCCCGCACGGACCGTCCAGGCGGGTACGAACGGACGAGGCGGACCTGTCGTACGGTGGATCACACCCATGGCGACGCAGCAGATCGCGATGACGATCGCGTTCGGGAGTACGCAGCCGATGCCGCTGTCGCCCGAGCCCGGGTCGACGCCGGCGCCGTACCCGCCGTTGGAGACGATCGCGAGGACGTGCATCAGCGCGAACCCCGCCACCCAGGTGTAGGCGGCGGGCACGACCCACGCCGGTCGCGCCGAACCTGCTGTGGACGTGCCGGTGCCGGGTACGCGGACCATGGGGGCAGCCTCCTCGGAGAGATGGACACCGAGAACGCTAGGGGCGGGCCAACCGCCTTGCGTCCGCCCGCAGTCGGGTCCTGGGCCCCGGAGTTCCCCCGGCAGAGGGAGCCGTGTGCGCCCACAGGTGGACGGGGAGCGGCCGGGCGGATCCTGGACGCCGTCCCGCCTTCAGCGCGTGGCCCGGTCGGCCGCCTCTCGGGTGATGTCGGCGTAGAGACGGAAGAGGGCGGGGCGGGGTTCGTCGCCCTCTCGTTCGTGCAGGGCCGCCCAGCACCGGGCGATGAGGTCCCGTGCCTGGGCGCCGGGCCAGGGCCGGGGCAGGAGCTGGGGCGGCAGGAGCGGGTCGGGCTCCATGGCGCGGGTGAGCTCCGCGGCCAGTTCGACCGCGATGGTCAGGAGCGCGGCCGGGGAGAGTCCTGCGGGGTCGGTGAGCCGGGCGAGACGGGGCCGGGCGATACGGCTGAGCCGGTGGTAGCGGTCCGCGATCTCCTCCAGGCACCACAGGCGGCGGGCGAGTTCGACAGGCTCCCGGGCATCGCCCCTGCGCAGATCCGTCGTCGTGAGGAGGGTGAGCCCGTCCCGCGCGCCGAGGCGGCCGGCGGCTTCTTCGACGTACGGTTCCCACGCGTTGGCGCAGACGTACAGCCCGCCCTGGAGCGGGGCGCCCCCGAGGTGGACGAGCGTCTCCCGCAGGGCGTCCCGGGCCGTGCGCGCCGATTCGGGCACCGCGAAGGCGGCCACGTGCCAGACACCGTCCCAGGGCGCGAGCCCGGCGTCCTGCCGGAAGGCGTGCCGGACGAAGTCCGCGTTGGGCGCGAGGGCCCGCGCGGTGTCCGCGGTGGCGTGCAGCTCCGCCTTGCGCCCACGGCCCTCGTGCGTGAACCGGCCCTCGGCCACGAGGCGTTTGACGCACAGCCGCACCTGCTGGTCGCTCATGCCCAGCGTGTTGGCGACGGTGTACAGCTCGTCCGCGCCGACGCTGCCGTCCGCCCGGATCAGCGCGTGGACGAGCATGCGGGTGGGGACCTCGACGTGGTCCGTCCCGGCGCTCACCGTTCTCCCGCCCCGCTCGTCGCGACGGCGCGGTGCATGGTGGTCACCGCTCCGAATCCGAGCAGCCCGCGCAGGTACGGCGTGTGCTCGGTGCGCCCGGCCGTGAAGCCGCGCCGCTCGTACAGGGCCCTGGCGCGCGGATTGGTGTCGATCACGTCCAGTCTGATCTCCCCGCAGCGCTGCTCCGCCGCGACGGCGGCCACTTCCTCGAGGAGCAGACTCCCGACGCCGCGGCCGCGGAGGGCCGGGTCCACGGCGATGCCGTCCATGACGAGCTGTCCGGGGGACGGGTGGCGCTCGAACAGGGCGAGGAGCAGGAGTCTGTGCAGTCCTCGCACGTGCCCGTACGCACGCAACACGGCGCGGGCCGATCCCCCGGTGAGGGCGCGCCCTGCGAGCTGGTAGCCGGCCAGGCCGACGAGTTGCCCGTCGAGGAGCGCGCACACCGCGCGATCGGCGTTCAGGTGGGCGGCGATGAAGGGCACCGCCTTGTCCGGCGGGTTCAGCGCGGGGCCGAGTTTCCGGCCGAATGCGTCCCAGTACAGCTCGGCCGCCCGCCGTTCGGCGCCGGCCGGTACGCCCCGCCGGACCGTCACCGTTCCCGTGCCGGTGTCCCTCGTCGCGTCCCGTGTCATCCCGGTTCCTCCTCCTCGCTGCAAGCCCGACCCAAAAGCTATCATCCCCATGACGATCGTGAATGTAATGATAGATATGGTCAGGTGCATCTCCGAACCGACATCCGAACCGACATCCGAACTGAGGCGGTCAGCTCCATGAGCCCGAAGACCCCACCCCCACGGCGTCGCGGGCTCCGCACCGTCGTCTGGTCACTCGTCACCGTCCTGGTCCTGGCCGCGGCTCTCGGCGGTGTGGTGCTGTGGCAGAACTCCTACGACATGGACGAGCAGCGGGTCTCGATCCGACACGGTGACCACACCCTCAACGGTGTACTGGCCACACCCCGCGACGGCCGCAGGCGCCACGGCCTGGTCGTGTACGTCCACGGCGACGGCCCCGTCGACGCCACCCATGACGACGGCTACGAGCCCCTGTGGGAAGCGAACGCCAAGGCCGGGTACGCCTCCCTCTCCTGGGACAAGCCCGGCGTCGCGGGCGCACCGGGCGACTGGCTCCGCCAGTCCATGGACGACCGGGCCGACGAGGCGGCCGCCGCCATCGCCTGGGCGCGCGCCCGCGCCGACATCGACGGCGACCGGATCGGGCTCTGGGGCGCCAGCCAGGCGGGCTGGGTCCTGCCGAAGGTCGCCGCCAGGACGCCCGTGAGCTTCGTCATCGCCGTCTCGCCCGCGATCAACTGGCTCCGGCAGGGCCGCTACAACCTCCTCGCCGAGCTGCGCGCGGAGGGCGCGTCCGAGGCCCGCACCGACGAGGCGATCGCCAAGAGCGACACGACCCGGCTGCTGCTGGAACGCCAGGCGGCGTTCGAGGAGTACGTCAGGGCCATGGGCGGCGACGCGGACGGCATGACCCCCGAGCGCTGGCGCTTCATCGCGAGGAACTACACCGCCGACGCCACGCAAGACCTCCGCGCCCTGCGCGGCGTACCGGTTCTGCTGACCCTCGCGGGCCACGACATCAACGTGGACACCGCGGACACGGAGCGCGTCTACCGCGAAGTGCTGGACATGGGCGGGGCGTTGACGGCCGAGAGCTACCCGGACGCGACCCATTCGATGGTCAAGCAGTCCCTCGAGCAGTCGGACCTCAAGATCACTCTGACCGCGCTCCTCTCGCCCCGCTCGCTCTTCGCGGACGGATTCCTGGAAGGCCAGGGCCGGTTCCTGAAGGGCCTTCGAGACGGAGGACCGGCAGGCAACCGCACCGCCCCCTGACCGGAGTGCCCACGATCCGTCGGTGATCTGGTGCCGGAGGTGGTCGTAGGAGCTTCGACCAGCCCGCCGATCTCGCCGGCGCCGTGCCGCTTCTCGGCGCCGGCGATCTGGCGCCGACCCTGCCTGGAAGACGACGCGCCGATCCAGTTTTCGGCGCCGACGCGGGCCACAGGCAGTTCAGTGCGATCCGCCGTCGGCCGGCCGGAGGCGGCCCCATCGGACGTTGGCGTCGCTGAACTGCGCCTCGGCGAGGGCGACCCGGCCCCCGTTCACCTGGGCGCGGACGAAGGAGACCATGCCGCCGCTGAACCTGGCGTGGCCGAGCGAGACGGTGCCTCCGTTGAAACGCCCGTGATGGAAGGTGACCGTGCTGTCGGTGAACTGTCCGTAGTCGAAGGTGATGTCCCCGCCGTCGAACCGGGACGCGTAGAAGCTCACCGTGCCGCCCGTGCACTCCGCGTCGTCGAGGGCGACGGCAGCGCCCGAGAAGTGGGCGTGGTCGAAACTCAGCGTGCCACCGGTGAACCTCGCGCGACGGAAGGCGAGCGAACCGTCCTCCAGTCGCGCGCGGCTGAAGGTGACCGTGGCGTTCTCGAACTGTGCGTGGTCGAAGCCGACCGTGCCGCCACAGAGCCGTGCCTCGTCCATGGCGAGCGTCGTCCCGCCGCTGAGGTGCGCACGGTGAAACGTGACAGCGCAGGGACCGAGCAGCGCGCCGCCGAAGGAGAGCGCGCTGCCGTTGAAGCGCGCCTCGTCGAAGCTGACCGATCCGCCCAGGAAGCGGGCGTCGTCGAACGTGACCGCGCCGGCTCCGAAGCGTGCGCCGTGGAAGGTGACCGAGCCGTCGAGGAACACGGCTTCGTCGAAGCTGACCAGTTCTCCGACGAAGTCGGCGTCGGCGAAGGAGACGCTGCCGCGAAACCGGCAGCCGGAGAAGTCGCCCCCGTCGAGGACCGCGCGGGTGAGATCGAGAGCGCACGTCGACCAGGAAGCGTCTCCCGGCGACTCCTGGAGGTGATCGCGGATGACCTTGATGATCGTCTGCCGTACCTCCCGTTCTCCCCTCTTGTACTGGTCGGACTCCGGGTTCCCTTCATAGGGCATGCGCAGATAGGCGCACAGGACGTCCACGCAGACTTGGCGTTGCTCCACCCAGTCGTCGGCCAGCCGGGCCATCGCGTACACGCCGGCGAGGCGTACGGCGGATCCTTCGTGGCCGAGCTGACCGGCCGCGGTGCTGTAGCGCTCGGCGAACTGGGTCGCGTCCGCGCGGTGGGCGTCCCCTTCGGCGATGCGCTGCTTGCGGTAGGCGTACACACCGGCGAGCACCGCACCGAAGACCGTCAGGATGGCGATGCTGAGCCTGATGCCGTCGGGAACGGCCAGGGTCTGCGCGGGTTCCGTCAGCCGGCGGACGAGCCAGTACGCCACGACGCCGGCCGCGCACACCACGACCACGGCCAGACAGACCACGAGCCACACGGGCCAGAGGTCCGGCGCGTACCGACCGCTCGTATGCCGCCACCGGCGCGGCCACCAGCGTCCCCGGGGCATCCTTTCAGCCCGCCCGACCGCCCGTGGCGGCGAACAGCTCCGCCACGAACTCCCGGCACGAACCGTAGCGGTCCTGAAGGGACTTGGCCATCGCCTTCGCCATCACACCGTCGACGGCGGGCGCGAGGTCCGGACGCCGTGCGGAGAGGTCCGGCGGCGCATCGTATTGGTGCGCCCACAGCAGCGCCATGCCATCGTCCCTCTGAAACACGGGCCCACCCGCGAGGGCCTCGTAGACCACGCAGGCGAGGCTGTACAGATCTCCCCGACCGTCCACGGGGCGGCCGGAGATCTGCTCGGGGGACACGTAGTCCAGGGTGCCCACGAACTCGCCCACCGTAGTGAAGGACGCGTCGGCCAGCGTTGGTTTCGACATCCCGAAGTCACTGAGATACGCGTAGTGGGGATCGTCACCGACGTTGGCCAAGAGGATGTTGCCGGGTTTCACATCCCCGTGGACCAGGCCGTGCTCGTGCGCGGCGTCGAGCGCGGACGCCACCTGTGCGCCGATGCGCAGCGCACCCGTCACGGGCAGCGGACCGTCCCGGTCCAGGAGAGCCCCCAGGTCCGGCCCGGCCACGTGGCGCATGGCGATGTACAGGACCCCGTCGGCCTCTCCGGCTCCGAAGATCGGCACGATGTGCGGATGATCGATCGCAGCGGCCGCGCGTGACTCGTGGAGGAAACGTCGACGGATGGCGTCGCTGCTCGCCAGGTCGGGGGCCAGGACTTTCAGGGCCACGGTACGGCCCAGCCGTAGGTCCTTCGCGCGGTAGACGGTGCTCATTGCCCCGCGGCCGATCTCACACTCCACCTGGTAGCCGGCCATCTGTGTACCGAGCTGAATGGGCTGATTCCGGACCACCTGCCGAACGTAGCATCCGGACACCCGGGGGCGACGCATATGGACGAGGGCGGCGCTGCGGTTCAGGGGAGAGGGGTCGGCCGGCCGCCTCACGAGCGCGGGGCATACCGCTCGGGGCGGCGGGTACAACCCCTCCCGTGGGGGAGGGGCGGAAGCGGCTGACGGACGAGAGGTGTCGCAAGTGATGCGAAAGCTGCAGTCGATCGCGCTGGACTGTGCCGACCCGGTACGGCTGGCGGAGTTCTACGCGGAACTGCTGGGCGGCCACGTGGTCGCGGACCCGGAGGACCTCAGCTGGATCGACGTGCGCGGTTTCGAAGGAACGCCACTGGCCTGCCAGCGGGTGGAGGGCTACCGGCCGCCCGAGTGGCCCGGCCAGCAGCAGCCCCAGCAGATGCACCTGGACTTCGACGTGGACGACCTCGAGGCGGAGGAGAAGCGGGTGCTCGCCCTCGGCGCGACCGTGCTGGAGCGCACGGACCAGATCCGTCCGGGGGCCAACTGGCGGGTCTACGCCGACCCGGCGGGCCATCCGTTCTGCCTCTGCCTCCACTGAGGCAGAGGGCGCGGGGCCTGCGTCAGCCGTCCGGAGGGCCGGGCAGCCGCCGGAGCTCCAGCAGGGCCACCGCGATCTTCACTCCGGTCGAGATCGTCAGGGCCTGCAAGAAGGGCATACCCATGAGCCACAGGGCCACCATCATGACCGTGAGCACCAAGAATGCCGGCAACAGGTTGGTTCGCCTGATCGCGGTCCGCAGATGTGCGGCTCTGCTGCTCCGCTGATCCCCCGTACCGATCGGGCGCGCGGCGACGCCTTCCTCCTCTGCTCGCGGCATGGGCTGCTGCCTCTCCCTCGTGTTGGGCTCCGGCCACGAGTCTTGGGCGCACCCCCGGTGACTGCCACCGGTGCGACGCGTCCCCGCCGCCATCCGAGGTACACGTTCACGTCACCGGGCCAGGTGAGCGGGGGGAGGCCTCGGGCGACCACCCGCAGCCCCACCTGCCGGCGCCCGAACCGGCCGCCCCGGGCCGGGGACCCGGGCGAGTCCCTCCGCCTACCGCCGCGCCGCTCGCGGTCGCGGGGCCGGCTGAGCGACGGCGGCCGACGGGAAGGCGCCCCGTCGCGGTCGCAGGAGGAGCGCGACGAGGAGCGCAGCGGCTGCCAGGGCGGCGCTGCCGCAGCGGAGCGCCACGTGCAGGGCGTCGATAAAGGCGGCGTTCACGGCGTCGGCGACGGCGTCGGGGACGGGGACGGGCAGGCCGCCGGTGTCGTCCGGCGCGGTGCCGGGCAGGTGGAGGCCGAAGTCGGCGGGCGCTCCCAGCCGGTGCAGTGACTCGGTCAGGGTGGCGGTGAGGCGGCTGCCGAGGACGGCCCCCAGTGCGGCGACGCCGATGACGCCGCCGAGTTCGCGCAGGGTGTTCAGGGTCGCGGAGGCCATGCCGGCCCGCTCGGGGGCGACGCGCTGCATGACCGTGATGGACACCGGAGTGAACGTCATCCCCATGCCGAGGCCCATGGTGAGCAGCACCCAGACGTACTGCGGATAGCGGGCGTCCGCGCCGTAGAGCGAGAGGGCGCCGAGCGCCGTGGCGCACAGGGCCAGGCCGGTGACCAGAGGAAGGCGGGCGCCGTGGCGCGAGGTGAGCGTGCTCGACAGGGGTGCGGCGACCACGATCATCGCGGTCATCGGCAGGCCCGCCCAGCCCGCGTCCGAGGGGGACCAGCCCATCACGTCCTGCATGAGCAGCGGCAGGAAGAACGCGGCGCCGAACATGCCGAAGCTGGTCATGAAGCCGCTCACCGCAGCGCCGGTGAGCACCCGGTCCCGAAAGAAGCGCAGGTCGAGCATGGGATCGGCGCCCCGTGCCTCGACCGCGACGAAGGCGGGCAGGGCCAGTGCCGCGACGGCGGCGAGGGCGAGCACCCGGGTGTCGGTCCAGCCGCGGGCAGGCCCTTCGACCAGCGCGTACACCAGCGCGCCGAAGGCCAGCGCGGAGAGCGCCTGGCCTGGCAGGTCCAACCGCTTGGTACGGGTCGCGAACTCGGGAAGCACCCGGGCTGCGAGCAGCAGACCCGCCACCCCGATGGGGACGTTGATCCAGAAGACCCCGGCCCAGCCGAAGGTCTCCACGATCGGCCCGCCCAGGACCGGGCCGACGGCCAGGCCCAGGGCGGAGACGCCCGACCACAGGCCGACGGCTCGGGCCCGCTCCCTCTCGTCCGTGAAGACGTGGCGCAGGATGGACAGACTGCCCGGCGTGAGCAGTGCCGCGCCGAGGCCCTGGAGCATCCGTGCGGCGATCAGCGTGCCGGTCGAGCCGGACAGGGCCGCCGCCGCCGAGCCCGCCGTGAAGACCGCCAGGCCGGTGAGGAAGATCCGCCTGCGGCCGTACCGGTCGCCCAGGGTGCCGCCGGTGAGCAGCAGGGCCGCGTAGACCAGGCTGTAGCCCTCCACCACCCACTGGAGTCCTGTGACGCCGGCGTGCAGTTGCTGCCCGATGCGGGGCAAGGCGTTGTTGACGATGACGTTGTCGAGCATCGCCATGAACATCGTGGCGCACAGGGTGGCGAGCACGAGCCCTTTGCGGGGGGCGGGCGGCTTCCTCATCACACTCCCTAACAGTGTTAGTCAGTTGTTCGGTGCGGCTAGACTGCCCCTAACGCTGTTAGATGGCAAGCGGGATTCCCGAGGGAACCCGAGGGCGGAGGTGGCCAATGGCGGGAGAGGGAAGCGCCGATGACGGACCGGCGCAGCCGGGTCTGACCCGTCAGACGATCGCTCGGGCGGCCGTGCGGGTGCTGGAGCGCGAAGGCGTCAAAGGCCTTTCGATGCGCAACGTCGCCGCCGAGCTGGGGGTGAAGGCGGCCTCCCTGTACTGGCACGTGCGCAACAAGGAAGAGCTGCTGGACCTGCTCACCGACGAACTCATGGCCGACGCCGAGGCGCCGCCCCGTGAGGGCGACTGGCGTCTGCAGTTGCGCGAGTACTGCGTGCGCTACCGTCGGCACCTGCTCGGCAAGCGGGACGCCGCCAAGGTGGTCGCGGGCCGGCTCGCCCCGGGCCCCTCCCTGCTGCGCCTGATGGAGGACCAGCTCGGCCGTCTGCGGGAGGCCGGCTTCTCCGACGCCGACGCGGCCATGATCAGCTACCTGCTCGGCGCGTTCGTCCAGGGCTTCGTGCTCCAGGAACAGGGACCCATCTCGGCGTCCGAGGCCATGGGTGCCAGCCGCCAGGAGGCCGCCACGGCGGTGGGGGAACAGTTCCGCCGGCTGCCGCCGGACTCCTTCCCCAGCCTGGTGGCACTCGCCGACCACCTGACCGGCCCGTCCATGGAGGACCGCTTCTCGTTCGGCCTCGAGCGCCTCCTGGACGGACTGTCCACCCTGCTGGAGCACGTTCCCGATGCGCGGAGCGAAGGGACGGGCGCACCAGCCGAGTGACCGTCCGCGGCGTGTTCACCGACGACGGCCACTTCGTCCTCCACGTCGTCCACTTGGCCCACGTCGTCGAGGGCGTACCGGTCGGCCGTCGCCCCTGGCACCTCTTGGAACGCCTCACGTCACGCGAGGCCGGGGGCCGTGCACGAGGATGCGTCGAAGCCCTGGCTGCGGCACACGGTGTGGTGTTTCCTGGACAGGGCTCAGCCGCGCCGACCCCATCGACCTCAAGGCGACCCGCAGATGGTGCGGTGGACGGCCGGCGGAGTCGGCGCAACGGAATCGAAGCCGATGGGGGAACCCCATGACCGCCGCCCACGACGCTCCGGACATCCTGTCGCAGGAGTTCGCCGACAACCCGTACCCGACGTACCGGGCCCTGCGCGAGAGCGCGCCCCTGGCCTGGCACGAGGCGACGCAGAGCTATCTCGTCTCGCGCTACGAGGACGTCGCGCGCGTCTTCAAGGACAGGGAGTCGCAGTTCACCACCGACAACTACGCCTGGCAGGCCGAGCCCGTACACGGGAAGACCCTCCTGCAGATGAGCGGCCGCGAGCACGCCACCCGGCGGGCGCTGGTGGCACCGGCCTTCCGGGGCAACGAGCTACGGGAGAAGGTCGTTCCGCTGATCGAACGCAACTCCCGCGAACTGATCGACGCGTTCCGCGGCGTCGGCTCCGTCGACCTGGTGAGCGGCTTCGCCTCCCGCTTCCCCATCTCCGTCATCGCGGACATGTTCGGGCTGGACCGGTCGGGCCAGGAGCACATCGGCGGCTGGTACCGGGCCTTCGTGGCGTTCATCGCGAATCTGTCCGGTGACCCCGAGTACGCCGCGGCCGGCGTGCGGGCCCAGACCGAGTTCGCCGCGTACATGTTGCCGATCATCAGGGACCGGCGCAAAAACCTCGGTGACGACCTGTTGTCCGCGCTCTGCACCGCTGAGGTCGACGGGGTGAGCATGAGCGACGAAGACATCAAGGCGTTCTGCAGCCTCCTGCTCACCGCGGGCGCCGAGACCACGGACAAGGCCGTCGCCAGCCTCTTCTCGAACCTCCTTGCCCACCCCGAACAGCTCGAGGCGATCCGGCAGGACCGCGGACTCATCGACCGTGCCGTCGCGGAGACCCTGCGCTACAGCCCGCCGGTTCACATGATCATGCGACAGTCCGCCACCGAGGTCCGGACGACGGGCGGCACCATCCCCGCGGGAGCCACCGTCACCTGCTTGATCGGAGCGGCCAACCGCGATCCCGGGCGCTACAGGGCCCCGGACCGGTTCGACATCTTCCGCGACGACCTCACGACGCCCACCGCCTTCTCCGCGGCGGCGGACCACTTGGCGTTCGCGCTCGGACGGCACTTCTGTGTCGGCGCCCTGCTGGCCAAGGCCGAAGTGGAGATCGCCGCCAACCAACTCCTCGATGCGATGCCGGACCTCCGGCCGGCCGACGGGTACGACCCTGCCGAGCAGGGTGTCTTCACCCGCGGTCCGAAGTCCCTGCTGGTGGAGTTCACGCCGGCCGCGGGCTGAAGGATCACGGCGGGCACCTGCAAGCGCGGCGCGGCCCCCGACCTCGAGGCCTCGAGGTCGGGGGCCGCGTGCGGTGGTGGGCGCTGTGCATCAGGGCTTGTGCTTGAAGACGTCCTTGATCTTTTCCTTGGCCTCGCGGGCATCGCCCTTGGCCTGGTCGGCGCGGCCCTCGGCGGGAGGCGTTCGTTGCCGACGGCGCGGCCCGCGGCTTCCTCGATCTTTCCCTTGGCCTGCTCGCCCTTGGCCTGGCTCTTGTCCTCAGCCGACATGACCATCACTCCCCAAGAATCGGAAACAGCCTTGCGCCAGGTCGTCTGACCCGTTGGGGGAGTCTCAAACGTAGCGGGGGAGCCTCCTGCAAACAGGGGCGGCCGCGCCGCGTGAGGGGTCCTGACGCACGGGCGGCACTTTCTGCTTCCCCCCTGCGCCGATGAGAAACAAGAAGATATCGCATGCATGCTCGGAGAAGGCCGGGGCATTCGACTGCTCGGAGGTTGATAACTATGGTTCCCCTGCTTCTCGTTCTTCTGCTCGTTCTGATTCTGGCCGGCGCCGGTTTCGCCGTGAAGATCCTCTGGTGGGTCGCGATCGCGGTGCTGGTGGTCTGGCTGCTCGGATTCGTCGCCCGGCCCAAGAGCGGCAGCGGCCGTTGGTACCGCTGGTAGCGGCGGCTCCTGTCCGGTGACGTGCTGGCTGCGGGGTCCACCCTCACCGTGGGGGTGGACCCCGCGGCGTTGGACTCGACTACGAACGCAGTCGCGCTCCGTCGCTGACGAGGTCCGCGGAATGCGTAAAGCCCCTGTCCGGTCGGACGGGGGCTTTATGCGGAGCTTGCGCCCGGCTCGGCGGCCTCGCGGCCGCTGCACGCGTGGGGGAGAGGTCGTGGATCCGGGTGGAGCAAGCCGGGGTCCCGTGGGCACTCGTGCAGGCGTCGTCGGAGACCCCGGCTCGTAGAGGGGAGTGTCAGCTGTTGGCGGACACGTTGCCCGACAGGACCGGGATGTTGTCCAGGATGTGCGAGAGCGGCTCGTCGCCCTTGGCCTGGGTGGAGTTCTCGGTGCACTGCTGGTTCTGCGGGTTGGA
>NZ_JBEXOV010000142.1:0-13925 GCF_040611715.1 Streptomyces sp. NPDC006544
GGCGGCACGCTGCCCGGCCCGCGCCGCACCGGCGCCGCGCACGGCCGACGGGCTTGCCGCGCACGCCCGTTCGCCTCCCTCGGGGACCTCGGGCGCGGGGAGAGCCCTGCGCTCGCCACGGGTCGGGGCATGTGCACCCCGCCGTGCTCGAGGCGTGTGCGCCCGCCCCGCCCGTATCAGGCGTCGCGGACGGCCAGGGCGGCCGCGTAGCCCTCCGGGGCGGGCAGGTCGGTCAGGGTCCAGCCGGGGACCGCTGCCGGCTCGGGGGCGGATCCGACGTAGGGCTCCGCGAGCCCGAGGGCGATGCCGGTGCCGGTGGCCTTGAGACAGGCCTCCTTGCGCGACCAGACACGGGCGAGGGCGTGCGGCCGGACGGCGTCGGGCAGGGCCAGCAGTTCGGCGGACTCGTCGGCGTGCAGGCTCGTCAGCACGTCGGCGGCGGCGGTCGCCGCCGGCACGGCCTCCACGTCGACCCCGACGGGCACTGCGGCGAAGGCGAGATAGGCGAGGTCCCCGCTGTGCGAGAGCGAGAAGTGCACCCCGCCCCCGACGACCGCGGGGCGGCCGTGGGGCCCGCCGCAGCAGGGGCAGTCCTCCCGGGTCAGCCCGACGGCCTCCGGTGCCAGGCCGAGGTAGCCGCCGAGCAGCGCCCGCAGGCCCAGGTGCGAGGTCAGGTAGCGGTGCCGGTCCGACTCGCGCAGCAACTTCGCGGCACGTTCGGCCTCGACGGCGTCCAGGACCGCCGCCGCGTCCGGGACCCGGTACCCGCCGACGACGTCGAGGGTGGTGTCCAGCGCCCACACGGTCACGGCCCGCCCGACGGGAAGCGGACCGGTCCGCGGCGCGCCGCGCCCGAGCTGACTCAAGGACTTGATCACCTGGCGAGCGTAGAGGAAGAGCGTCCGGCCGGTGCGGGCGGGACCGGAACGGCCCACCACGCCCCCCGGTTCGGCCGGGCCGCCGCGTCCGCCGTCACCGACGGCGACCGCCTCGGCGGACCCGCCGGAGGCGCCCCGGGCCCGGCCCGACCGGCCGAAGGGATCCCGCGCCGCCCTCCGGGCCCTCGTCCTGACGCGTACCCGGTCCTGAGCGGGGACGCCGTCCGCAGCCGCGGTCGCAATACCGTCCCTTCCCGGCCACGCGCAAGTCTTCGGCAAGGAAATCCTTCTCCGCGCACTAGACTGGCGGGCTGTTTGGCGCTGGAACGGAACAACCCGGGCAGACCCGGGCTCCGTCCGGCGACCCGGACGTTTCCGGGAGCGAGACGCGAGGGCCGATGGCAGCCACACCTGAGCGCGGTGCAGTCACCCGGCTCGACGACGGGACCGGGCTCGACGACGGGCTCGACGACAGGACGGTGCGCGACGGCCGGGAGGAGACCGAGGAGACCGAGGAGACCGAGGAGACCGGCAAGTCCGCGCGTTTCTCCGCCGGGCCCGCCGCCCCGGCGCGCACCCTCGTCGACGTCTTCGAGGCCTCCGTACGCGCGTACCCCGACGATCTCGCCCTGGACGACGGCACCGCCCAGCTGACCTACCGGGCGCTGGCCGTCGAGGTCGAGCGCGGGCGGCGCGCCCTCGCGGCCGCCGGCGTGGGACTCGGCGACCGGGTCGGCGTCCGCGTGCCCTCGGGGACCAACGAGCTCTACGCCGGCATCCTCGCCGTGCTCGCCGTGGGCGCCGCCTACGTGCCCGTCGACGCCGAGGACCCGGACGAGCGGGCCGATCTGGTCTTCGGTGAGGCCGGGGTCCGGGCCGTGCTGGGCGCCGGACAGCGCATCGAGTCCACCGGCCCCGCCGACGCCGCGGTGCCCGCGGCACGGCCCGGACCCGGGCACGACGCGTGGATCATCTTCACCTCCGGGTCCACCGGCAAGCCCAAGGGCGTCGCCGTCAGCCACCGCAGCGCCGCCGCGTTCGTGGACGCCGAGGCAGCGCTGTTCCTCGCGGAGGATCCGATCGGCCCCGGCGACCGGGTGATGGCCGGACTGTCCGTCGCCTTCGACGCCTCCTGCGAGGAGATGTGGCTGGCCTGGCGCTACGGCGCCTGCCTCGTGCCCGTGCCCCGCTCCCAGGTGCGCGGCGGCGCCGACCTCGGCCCCTGGCTGGTGGAGCAGGAGATCTCGGTGGTCTCCACCGTGCCGACCCTGGCCGCGCTCTGGGAGCCCGAGGACCTGGGCGAGGTACGGCTGCTGATCTTCGGCGGCGAGGCCTGCCCGCCCGAACTGACCCAGCGCCTGGTCACCGAGGGCCGCGAGGTGTGGAACACCTACGGCCCCACCGAAGCCACCGTCGTCGCCTGCGCCTCCCTCCTGACCGGTGAGGAGCCCATCCGGATCGGGCTCCCGCTCAACGGCTGGGAACTGGCCGTGGTCGATGAGTCCGGCGAGCCCGTCCCGATGGGCGGCAGCGGCCAGCTCGTCATCGGCGGCGTCGGCCTGGCCCGCTACCTCGACCCCGAGAAGGACGCCGAGAAGTACGCCCCGCTGGAATCCCTCGGCTGGGAGCGCGCCTACCGCAGCGGCGACCTCGTCCGCGCCGAACCGGACGGCCTGGTCTTCCTCGGCCGCGGCGACGAGCAGATCAAACTTGGCGGCCGCCGGATCGAGCTGGGCGAGGTCGACTCCGCTCTGCAGGCCCTGCCCGGCGTCGCCGGCGCGGCCGCCGCCGTACGCACGGCGCGCAGCGGCAACCAGCTGCTCGTCGGCTACCTGGTGACCCAGGAGGGCTGGGACCACGCGGCGGCGGTGACGCGGCTGCGCGCCGAACTGCCCGCGGCCCTCGTACCGCTGCTCGCGCCGGTCGGCGAACTGCCGACCCGGACCTCCGGCAAGGTGGACCGGGACGCGCTGCCCTGGCCGCTGCCCGAACTGGAGACCAGCGGCCCCGCCGAGCAGTTGTACGGCACCGAGGCGTGGCTCGCCGAGCAGTGGAGCGAGACCCTCGGCGTGGCCGTCACCGCGGCCGCCGACGACTTCTTCGCGATCGGCGGCAACAGCCTCGCCGCCGCCCAGCTCACCACCCGGCTACGCACCCGCTACCCGAGCGCGGCCGTGGTCGACATCTACCAGCGGCCCACCCTGCGCAAGCTCGCCCGGCACCTGGAGAAGTCCGCGCAGGACGACGGCGCGACCCGGAGCGTCGCGCCCGTCGCGCTCCGGACCAAGGTGGTCCAGTCGCTGCTGCTGCTCCCGCTGTTCACCCTGGTCGGCCTGCGCTGGACGGTGGCGCTGCTGGCCCTGGGCAACGTACTGCACCGGTTCGGGGCCTATCCGTGGGCGCCGACCGCCTCCTGGTGGCTCGTCGCCGCCGGAGCGGCGCTGCTCTTCAGCCCGCCGGGCCGCCTCGCGATCGCGGCCGGCGGCGCCCGCCTGCTGCTGCGCGGCGTGAAGGCCGGACGCCACCCGCGCGGAGGAAGCGTGCACCTGCGGCTGTGGACGGCCGAGCGGCTGGCCGAGTGCGTCGGCGCCACGGCGCTCACCGGATCCTGGCTGTTGCGCTACGCGCGGGCGCTGGGAGCCAAGGTCGGCCCCGAGGTGGACCTGCACTCGCTGCCCCCGGTCACGGGCATGCTCAAGCTCGGCCGCGGCTGCGCCGTGGAGTCCGAGGTGGACCTCTCCGGACACTGGCTGGACGGGGACCGGCTCGAGATCGGCACCCTCAAGGTCGGCGCGGGCGCCGTGGTCGGCACGCGCAGCATCCTCTTCCCCGGCGCACGCGTCGGCAAGCGGGCCGAGGTGGCCCCCGGCTCCGCCGTGGTCGGGCAGGTCCCGACCGGCCAGCGCTGGGCCGGAGCGCCCGCCGTCAAACTCGGCAGGGCCAAGCGCAACTGGCCGAAGGAACGGCCGCCGCGCGGGCTCCCCTGGCGGGCGGCGTACGGGGCGGCCGGCTTCTGCCTCACGTCCCTGCCCGTGCTCGCCGGCCTGCCCGCCCTGCTCGTGGCGAGCCGCTTCGTACCCGCCGGCGCCGGACTCGCCGAGGCCCTGCGCGGAGCACTCCTCGCCGTGGTGCCCGGGGCACTCGCCTTCGGCGTGACCTACGCGCTGCTGCTGCTGGTCTCCGTACGCCTGCTCAGCCTGGGCCTGCGCACGGGAGTCCACCCCACGCACAGCCGGATCGGGTGGCAGGCCTGGACGGTCACCCAGCTGATGGACCTGTCCCGGGAGACGCTCTTCCCGCTGTACGCGGCGCTGATCACCCCCGTCTGGCTGCGGCTGCTCGGCATGAAGATCGGCCGGGGCGCCGAGGTGTCCACCGTGCTGGCGCTGCCGAGCCTCACCACGGTCGGCGACGGCGCGTTCCTCGCCGACGACACGCTGACCGCCCCCTACGAACTGGGAGGCGGCTGGATGCGGATCGGGCACTCCGAGATCGGCCGCAGGGCCTTCCTCGGCAACTCCGGAATGACCGCGCCGGGGCGCAGCGTGCCGGACGACGGACTGGTCGGAGTCCTGTCGGCCACGCCGAAGAAGGCCAAGAAGGGCAGCTCGTACCTGGGGCTGCCGCCGGTGCGGCTCCCGCGGTCCGCGGCGGCCGCCGACCAGGGCCGGACGTACGATCCGCCCGCGCACCTGCTGTGGGCGCGCGGCCTGGTGGAGCTGTGCCGGCTCCTCCCGGTCTTCTGCTCGGCGGCGCTGGCCGTACTGACCGTGGCGGCGCTCTGCGCGCTGACGGGGGCGGACGGGCCGGGGATCTGGGTCACCGCCCTGCTCTCCGGTGCGACCCTGCTCGCCGCCGGCGCCGCCGCGTGCGCGGTCTCGGTGGCCGCGAAGTGGCTGCTGGTGGGCCGCCACCGGGTGGGGGAGCACCCGCTCTGGAGCGGTTTCGTGTGGCGCAACGAGCTGGCCGACACCTTCGTCGAGGTACTGGCCGTGCCGTGGCTGGCCGGATCCGTGCCCGGCACGCCCGTGCTGTCCCTGTGGCTGCGCGCGCTCGGCGCCCGGATCGGCCGGGGCGTGTGGTGCGAGAGCTACTGGCTGCCCGAGACGGACCTGGTGGTGCTGGGCGACGCGGTCAGCGTGAACCGCGGCTGCGTGCTGCAGACGCACCTCTTCCACGACCGGATCTTGAGGACGGATACTGTGGTCCTCCGCGAGGGCGCCACCCTGGGCCCGGGCGGAATCGTCCTGCCCGGGAGCACGGTCGGGGCCCGCAGCACGCTGGGGCCCGCCTCGCTGGTGATGGCCGGGGAATCCGTTCCCGCCGACTCCCGCTGGCTGGGCAATCCGATCGAGGCATGGCGGTCCTGAGACCGGTCCGGCACGTCGTACCTCGCACGTCACACGTCGCACGAACAGAGCACGGCAGGCACGGCAGGCACGGCACAGCAGGGCACGGCGCAGGGAGCGGCAGTGAGCGGCCAGAAGACAGCGGCATCGGACCCGTACTTTCCGGCCAACGGCGATCCCCGTTACCGTGTGCACCGGTACGAACTCGCTCTGGAGTACCGTCCCGGCCCCAACCGGCTGGCCGGGACGGCCCGGCTCAACGCGATCGCCGGGCGGGCGCCGCTCCCCGAGTTCCACCTCAACCTGGCCGACTTCAAGGTGGGCCGGGTCCTGGTGAACGGACGGGCGCCGCACTACGCCCACCGGGGCGGCAAACTCCGCATCAAACCGGCCAAGCCACTGCCCGCCGGCGCCGCCTTCACCGTGGAGGTCCACTGGGCGGGCAACCCCAGACCGGTGTCCAGCCCCTGGGGCGGCCTCGGCTGGGAGGAACTGACCGACGGCGCGCTCGTGGCCAGCCAGCCGGTCGGCGCGCCCTCCTGGTACCCGTGCAACGACCGGCCCGCCGACAAGGCCTCGTACCACATCTCGATCAACACCCCCTCCGCCTACACGGTCGTGGCCGGCGGCCGGCTGCTCACCCGCACGACCAGGGCCAGCACGACCACCTGGGTGTACGAGCAGCCCGCGCCGACTCCCAGCTACCTGGTCGGGCTGTCCATCGGCATGTACCAGACGGTGCTGCTCGGGGACCCGGGGCTCGGCGGTGTCCCGCAGAGCGCCCACGTGCCGGCCCACCTGCTGCCGCGGTTCTCCCGCGACTTCGCCCGGCAGCCCGCCATGATGCGGCTCTTCGAAGACCTCTTCGGGCCCTATCCCTTCGGGGAGTACGCCGTCGTCGTCGCCGACGAGGAACTGGACGTCCCCGTCGAAGCCCAGGGGCTCTCGCTGTTCGGAGCCAACCACGTGGACGGCGTCCGCGGATCGGAGCGCCTCGTCGCCCACGAGCTCGCGCACCAGTGGTTCGGCAACAGCGTGACCATCGCCGACTGGCGGCACATCTGGCTCAACGAGGGCTTCGCGAAGTACGCCGAATGGCTGTGGTCGGAGCACTCCGGCGGCCGCACCGCACACGCGCTGGCGGCCGCCGCGCACCGGCTGCTGGCCTCCCTTCCGCAGGACCTGCGGCTGGCCGACCCGGGCCGCAAGCTGATGTTCGACGACCGCCTCTACCAGCGCGGGGGCCTCGCCGTCCACGCCGTCCGCTGCGCCCTGGGCGACGGGGCCTTCTTCCGGATGCTGCGCGACTGGGCCGTCGTGCACCGCCACGGTGTGGTGACCACCGCCGGTTTCACCGCCCACGTGGGGCGCTACGCGGCCGAGCCGGTCGACGACCTGCTCTCGGCCTGGCTGTACGAGCCGTCGCTTCCGCCGCTCCCGCTCCTGCGGTCCCGTGCGCAGCCGGCCGCGCCGGCCGCGCAGCCTGCGAGGCCCGGGCGGCCGCCGGCCCCGGCGAGGCCGGGGTACCCGCCCACGAACGGCGGCCCGGCCGCCCGGGGCGGCGGGGCTCCGTCGTAGCGGAGCCCCGCGGCGAGGGGACGCCGTCCACAGGTTCGGGCGGACGGAGCCGGGGTGTCCGCGGCTGCCGTTAGGCTTCTTGGATGGCCCTTCCGGACGCGTCCCCCGAGACCTCCGACGCGTTGCAGGTACTGCACCGCGTCTTCGGTTACAGCTCCTTCCGCGGTGAGCAGCAGGAGATCATCGAACAGGTGATCGGTGGCGGCGACGCCCTCGTGCTGATGCCGACGGGCGGCGGCAAGTCGCTCTGCTACCAGATCCCGGCGCTCGTCAGAGAAGGCACCGGCGTCGTCATCTCGCCGCTCATCGCGCTCATGCAGGACCAGGTGAACGCGCTGACCGCCCTCGGGGTGCGGGCCGGATTCCTCAACTCGACCCAGGACGCGCAGGAGCGGCAGGCCGTCGAGCGGGCCTTCCTCGCCGACGAGCTGGACCTGCTCTACCTGGCTCCCGAGCGGCTGCGCACCGAGAGCGCGCAGCGGCTCCTCGACCGGGGCAAGGTGTCGCTGTTCGCGATCGACGAGGCCCACTGCGTCGCCCAGTGGGGCCACGACTTCCGGCCCGACTACCTCGCTCTGTCCATGCTGCACGAGCGCTGGCCGAAGGTGCCGCGTATCGCGCTGACCGCGACGGCCACCGAGGCCACCCACGCCGAGATCGTCGCGCGACTGGACCTGGGGGACGCCCGGCATTTCGTCGCGAGCTTCGACCGGCCGAACATCCAGTACCGCATCGCCCCGAAGGACAAGCCGCTGGCCCAGCTGCTGGCACTGATCCGGACGGAACACGACGGGGACGCCGGAGTCGTCTACTGCCTCTCGCGGGCCTCGGTGGAGAAGACCGCGGCCTTCCTGGTCGAGCAGGGCATCGACGCCGTGGCGTACCACGCGGGCATGGACGCACGGGCGCGCGCCGCGAACCAGGCGCGCTTCCTGCGGGAGGACGGGATCGTGGTGGTGGCCACGATCGCCTTCGGCATGGGCATCGACAAGCCGGACGTGCGCTTCGTGGCCCACCTCGACCTGCCGAAGTCGGTGGAGGGCTACTACCAGGAGACCGGGCGGGCCGGCCGTGACGGCGAGCCGGCCACGGCGTGGCTGGCGTACGGCCTGCAGGACGTGGTCCAGCAGCGCAAGCTCATCGAGGGCTCCGAGGGGGACGAGACCCACCGCCGCTCGCTGAGCATGCACCTGGACGCCATGCTGGCGCTGTGCGAGACCGTCGACTGCCGCCGGTCGCGGCTGCTGGCGTACTTCGGCCAGTCGGGCGAGCCGTGCGGCAACTGCGACACGTGCCTGACGCCGGCCGAGTCCTGGGACGGGACGGTCGCGGCGCAGAAACTGCTGTCGACGGTGTGGAGGCTGGCGAAGGAGCGGCGCCAGAAGTTCGGCGCCGGCCAGATCATCGACATCCTGCAGGGCAAGAAGACGGCCAAGGTCATCCAGTTCGACCACGACGCGCTGTCGGTGTTCGGGGTCGGGGCGGACCTGGGCACGGCCGAATGGCGGGGGGTCGTGCGCCAGCTGCTGGCGCTGCGGCTGCTCGCCGTGGAGGGCGAGTACGGCACGCTCGTGCTGACGGACGAGAGCGGCGAGGTGCTGGGCGGGCGGCGCAGCGTCTCGCTGCGCAAGGAGAAGGCGGCCCCGGCCCCGGCGCGCAAGGAGTCCGGATCGCGCTCCGGCAAGGGCGCCCGGGTTCCGGTCGACCTGCCGGCCGCCGCCGAGCCGGTCTTCCTGGCCCTGCGTGCCTGGCGGGCCGCGACGGCCCGCGAGCAGGGCGTCCCGGCGTACGTCGTCTTCCACGACGCGACGCTGCGGGAGATCGCGCTCCAGTTGCCCGCCACCGCGGAGGAGCTGGGCACCATCGGCGGGATCGGCGAGGCCAAGCTCACCAAGTACGCCCAGGGCGTCCTCGACACCCTGGCGGAGTGCGGCGCCACCGGGCCCGCCGCGACCGCGTCCGGCACGCTCGCCCCACAGGCTCCGCCGGCGGCGCCGTACCCCGACGAACCGCCCTTCGACCTGGACGAGACGGAGCCGTCCTGGGACGAGGACTGGCAGTAGGCGCAGGCGCTCGGCGCGTTCCCGTCCCCTCGTGCCGATGGCGCCCCGGCCGGCCACAGGAGGGCCGGCCGGGGCCTCGGGGTCAGGCGAGGTCGAACCGGTCGAGGTTCATCACCTTGTCCCACGCCGCCACGAAATCCCGCACGAACTTCTCTCCCGCGTCCTTCGACGCGTAGACCTCCGCGATGGCCCGCAGCTGGGAGTGCGAACCGAAGACGAGGTCGACGGCGGTGGCCGTCCATTTGACCTCGCCCGTCGCGACGTCCCGGCCCTCGAACACGTTCTCGGCGGTGGCCGACGCCTTCCACTGCGTGCCCATGTCGAGCAGGTTGACGAAGAAGTCGTGGGTGAGCGTTTGCGGCCGGTCCGTGAAGACCCCGTGCGCGGACCCGCCGAAACCGGTGTCCAGGGCCCGCATGCCACCGGTCAGCACCGTCATCTCGGGCGCCGTCAGGGTCAGCAGGTTGGCACGGTCCAGCAGGAGGGTCTCCGGCGACAGCTTCTCTCCCGCCCGGAGGTAGTTGAGGAACCCGTCCGCCCTGGGTTCCAGCACGGCGAACGACTCCACGTCGGTCTGCTCCTGCGAGGCGTCCGTGCGCCCCGGGGTGAACGGCACCGTGACCGCGTGCCCGGCGTCCTTCGCCGCGCGTTCGACGGCCGCGCACCCGCCCAGGACGATCAGATCGGCGAGCGAGACCCTCGTCCCGCCGCCGGCCTGCGAGGCGTTGAAGACCTGCCGGATCCCCTCGAGGGCCCGCAGGACCTCGGCGACCTCGGGCTGGGCGTTGACCTCCCAGTCCTTCTGCGGCGCGAGCCGGATCCGTGCCCCGTTGGCCCCGCCGCGCATGTCGGTGCCGCGGAAGCTCGCCGCCGACGCCCAGGCGGTGGCGACCAGTTGGGACACGGAGAGTCCCGTCGCCAGGATCCGGCCCTTGAGGTCGGCGATCTCCGCGTCCCCGACCAGCGGGTGATCGACGTCGGGGACGGGGTCCTGCCACAGCTGCGGCGCGGGGATCCACGGGCCGAGGTAGCGCGAGAGGGGTCCCATGTCGCGGTGCAACAGCTTGTACCAGGCCTTGGCGAACGCGTCCGCGAGCTGGTCCGGGTTCTCGTGGAAGCGCCTCGAGATCGGCCCGTAGACCGGATCCAGCTTCATCGAGAGGTCCGTCGTCAGCATCATGGGCGCGTGCCGCCTCGACGGATCGTGGGCGTCGGGCACCGTGCCCTGGGCCGAGGGATCCGTGGGCGTCCACTGCTTGGCGCCGGCCGGGCTCGTCGTCAGCTCCCAGTCGTACCGGAACAGGTTGTCCAGGTACCCGTTGTCCCACTTCGTCGGCTCCGAGGTCCACGCGCCCTCGAGCCCACTGGTGAGCGCGTCCACGCCCGCGCCGCTGCCGTGCGCGTTCCTCCATCCGAGGCCTTGCTGCTCGATGGGGCAGCCCTCGGGCTCCGGACCGATGTACTCGGGGTCGACCGCGCCGTGGCACTTGCCGAACGTGTGGCCGCCGATGATCAGCGCGGCCGTCTCCTCGTCGTTCATCGCCATGCGCGCGAACGTCTCGCGAATGTCCCGGGCGGCGGCGATCGGATCCGGATTGCCGTTGGGGCCCTCCGGATTGACGTAGATGAGTCCCATCTGCACGGCGCCGAAAGGTCCCGTGAGTTCCCTGTCGCCGCTGTAGCGCTCGTCTCCGAGCCAGGTGTCCTCAGGCCCCCAGAAAATCTCCTCCGGCTCCCAGATGTCCTCCCGCCCGAATCCGAAACCGAACGTCTTGAAACCCATGGATTCCATGGCGCAGTTTCCGGCGAAGACCAGCAGGTCGGCCCATGAGATCTTCCGGCCGTATTTCTGCTTGACCGGCCACAGCAGACGGCGCGCCTTGTCGAGGCTCGCATTGTCCGGCCAGCTGTTGAGGGGGGCGAAGCGCTGGGCGCCGGAGCCCCCGCCGCCGCGGCCGTCGGCGATGCGGTACGTGCCGGCGGCGTGCCAGCTCATCCGGATGAAGAGCGGCCCGTAGTGGCCGTAGTCGGCGGGCCACCACTCCTGTGAGGCGGTCATGACCTCGAAGACGTCCTGCTTCAGCGCGTCGACGTCCAGGGTCGCGAACTCTGCCGCGTAGTCGAAGTCCTCGCCCATCGGATTGGACCGGGGCGAATGCTGGTGGAGAACCTGGAGGTCCAGCTGATTCGGCCACCAGTCCCGGTTCGTCCTGGGGCGATTCGCCTTGGGGGCCGGGGAGGGAATTACCGGGTTCTCGCTTTCGCTGCCGGACACGTCAGTCCTTCTTCCTGTCTCGGTGTCGTCCGTATGGTCGCGCACCGCAGACCGTGCGGCCACGAGAACACGCAGGGCGCCCCCGCCCAACAAACAGTCGACATGAAGAAGTGGCATCGTCCGGTCATCGCGGCATCCCCTTCCGGTATGAGAATCGGAAGGGGAAAGGAACGGCCGGGCTCAGAGTCCGGCGACGTCCGAGCCCGCCGACACTTCGTAGACCAGGGTGACCGTACGGCGCCCACCGGGCGGGAGGGCGACGTCCCAGCGGACGATGCCCTCGGCGTCGACCACCTCGGGGAGCGGGGAACAGGCGTCCTTCCGTAGCCGCACCTCCACCGCGGCGATCTCCGAGACCGGGATCCGCTCGCGGACGACGACCACGCGATCGCCCTGCTCCCCGGGAGCCGAGAACCGGGACAGGTGGAGCCGCACCGTACGGGTGACCACGTTCCGCCGCGTCATTCCGGCGGTGTCCCGGGCCTCCCGTACCTGCCGGACCACGCCGTGGTCGTCGCAGCTGCCGAAGGCGAGCTCGACGGCGGCGCCCGGAGCGGTGAAGTCCAGCGTGCCGCGGCCGCTGAACCCACTGCCGCGGACCAGGTCCACGGGCCCGGCGAGCAGCACGTGGCCGGACAGGTTGTCGAACCGCACCACCTGGGTGACCAGCGGCGACAGCTCGGGCGAGCACGCGTACTCGCTGCCCGCGGCCGTCGTGAAGACGGACAGCGGCACCCGGTGGGCGCGCCCGTCGCCGGGCACGGAGACCGGCCCGGGGGAGCTCAGCACGCGCGCCTCGCCGCCGTCGTCCACCCCGGGCAGGCCCACCACCGGGGCCGGTCCGAGGGTTCCGGTCTCCTCCTCGCGCAGTTCCACCTCGACCGTGCGGCGCTCCGCCGCGGTGCGCTCCACCAGCGTCAGCCGGTCCTCACCCAACCGCGGCGGATCGGTGGCCAGTGCCGACCGGGCGGTCGACAGCGTGAGCCGTACGTCCGACCAGTCCTCGCCGGTGCGCTGCCAGAGCACCGCGTCGCTCTCCAGCGTCAGGGAGTCCCCGTCGAGCACGGCCCGGTAGGCGGGCCGCCACAGCGCACAGGAGGTGAGGTGGCTCAGCCGCAGCTCGGCCGCACCCGCGGCCGAGGCCTCCACGGTCAACTCGATGTGACCGACCAGCTCGGCGGGTTCCTCCTCGGCCAGGAGCACGGCCCGCTGCGCCGCGCCGAGTTCGGCGGTGAGGGCGGCCAGCCGTGCCTCCACGGCGCGCAGTCGCTCCCCGTGGACATCGCGCTCGCCGTCCACCCGGTCCAGGGCGCCGGCCCAGCGGACCCGTTCGGTCTCCCCGGAGCCGGCGCCCTCGCCGATGTCCCGCAGCAGATCGGAGGCGAGGCGGCCGAGCAGGCCGAGGCGGGCGTACAGCCGGTCGCGCCGCTGCCCGAGCGTCACGCGCTCCTCTTCGAGGGCGTGGATGCGGTGGCGCAGGGCGGAGTCCTCGTCGGCGGACGGCCGCGGTCCGCGGGGCGTCCAGCTGCGGACGATCCGCACGTCGAGCACGGCCGCGGCGAAACCGGCGGTCAGTTCGGCGTGCAGGGTCCGGTCGACGGCCAGCGCGCTGACCGGTCCGAGGCGCAGCCGCTGGACACCGGCGCGCAGGTCGAGCACGGTCGCGCGCTCGACATGGGCGCGGTCCTCGAGGCACGTGACGGCGGTGACGGGGAGGGCGATCGGGTTCGGGGCCGTGGGCATGGCGGGTGTCAGCTCCTGCGGTTGCCGCCGGCCAGGGCCTTGCCGGTCGGGATGCGGATCTCGTAGCCGCCGTCGAGGGCGGTGGTGGCGCCGGCGGGCAGGTCCAGCCGCCAGACGCGGGTGCCCGGGGCGTGATGGCCGGGCCCCGTGTCGCTGTCGGTGCCTTCCCGGGTGCCTTCCAGGGAGGCCTCGTCAGGTGCCGTCCACCCGGCCCGTTCCTCGATCCGGACGTCCGGATCGGAGGAGACCGGAACGCGCTCGCGCACTTCGATGGTGACGGGCCGCGCGAGCCGGTTGGCCAGCTCCACGTGGACGCGGTGGTCGAGCACGGTGGTGTTGCCGCGCAGGCCGGCGGTCGACTCGTGCAGGTGGGTACGGCGGGTGACCCGGATGCCCTCGGCGGGCCCGAGGCCGACCCGGCGGACACCGCCGGGGGCGAGCGTGGGCAGGGCGGAGGTCAGCAGGAACTCGTCGTCGACGACGACCTCCACCGGGCCGGCCAGCAGCGCCTGGCCGGTCGCGTTGGAGAGCACCAGCGTCGCGTACACCGTCTGCTCCACGGACGGTACGCACAGGTACTCGGTGCGCAGGCCGACCGGTACCTCGGCGACGGTGACGGTGTGCCAGGTGCCGTCGGACGGTACGTCGGCGCGGGCGCCGGCGTCGAAGCGATGGTCGAAGGAACCCGCCGACTCGCGGGGCCGTACCGCCTGTCCGGGCAGCGGAAGCGCGGCCACCGCCTCGGCGCGGCGACGCTGATCGTCCGCCACCGGGTCGGAGGCGGAGGCGGGGAACAGCCGGCCACGGCGACCGTCCTGCTCCTCGGGACCGGACAGGACGAGGGCGGCGTAGTCCAGCTCGGCTCCGCTCGGCCGCGGCGGACCGGCGACGGGCGCCGGACCACCGGCCGGCGACGGAGCGGACGGCGGCGCGGCCAGGCCGGCGCCGGCTTCGGGGCGGGCGCCTTCGGCCCGGGCACCGGCTTCGCCTTCGGGAGCTCCGGCGCCACCCACGGGGTGGTCGGCTGCATGTTCTCCGG
>NZ_JBEXOV010000143.1:0-13651 GCF_040611715.1 Streptomyces sp. NPDC006544
CAAACGAGCCGAACACCACAACTGGCCGCCACCCGCACCAGCCACCATCAGCATCGCCCGGCAGCACCCGACCTAAATCACCAGCATTGGGCCTAAGCCCGCATCCGCCTACCGCACCCCTGGGCTCCGTCGCCGCCCGGAACGCACAATGTTCCGGGCCGCTTCATCCGCCCAGGGCCCACCGTCCGTCCGCAGCCGGGTGCCGTGAACGTCTGCCCCCAGCGAGCCCGGGAGCCGTCCCCACCCTCGGGCGCCGCCGGGCACGGGGCGCGGCAGCCGGCCCTCACGGGGATTTTCTGAACCACACCCGCTCCGGTGAGGTGACCTGTTCGTGGATTCGGGCCCGGCACCGGTCGACCTGCGGCATCGTCGTAGGCCCGGCGCACCGGCCGGTGACCGGGCACCATCGGGACTGGAGGAGTGTCATGGGTGAGGGCAGGCGGGAGACCTGGACGACGGAAGAGTTCGGCACCTCCCATGCGGGCGCGGTCGGGGTACTCCTGGCCGACGGCACCGTCCCGGGCCCGGTGTACTTCGACAGCGCATCAGGCTCGGGAGGGGAGGCCGTCGCGCAGTGGAGCGTCTACGACGGCCGCTCGACCCGGGTGTCGCGCGCGGCCGCGCTGCGCGCGGTGTGCTCCTGCGGCTGGGCGGGCCCCGAATACCGTCTGGACTGGGACCTGATCGGGAAAGCGGACCTGGACGCTGCGGCCGAGGACCAGGCGGACGCCTGCGAGCGGGACTGGGATGAACACACCGGTCACGTCGAGGCGCGGGCCGTCCCCCTCCCCGAAACCGTCACCATGCTGCTCGAGCGGCTGGAGGAGGAGATCGACCGGCTGACGAAGACGGCGCCGGTCGCGGCTGTCCGGGCGGCACGGCGCCTTGAGGTAGCGTGCCCCGTTCCGCAGGCGAGGGCCGCGCCCACGTCCACGGGGCAGCGCAGATGCAGGATCGGGGAGCCGGCGCCCACCGGATCCCTCTGCTCGTCGTCCACGGCGACACCTCCCACACCCACCGTATCGAAAACTTATTCGAACAAGCACGCCGGAAAGTGGAACGGGAGATGGTCACAGGACGGCACAGTTTGCTGAATGGACGCCATAGCATGCGAACGCCACGCGCTGATCACTCTGTGCGTTCAAGATGATCGCGGTCTGGCCGCTCCACGTCGGCCGGCTGCGCGTCGTCAAGGGTTGTTGACGCCTCGTCGGTTACATTGCTGAAATCCGGTCGATCTTTCGTGATATCGGGCATGCTGAGTCTGCTGATCAACTAGGACAACTGTGGAGTGAGCATGTCGAACATTCCGGCTGATCTGCGGTATACCGAGTCGCATGAGTGGGTGCGGTCGGAGTCGGACGGCACGTTGGCGGTCGGGCTCACCGATCACGCTCAGCAGGCGCTTGGCGACGCGGTGTTCGTGGAGCTGCCGGAGGTCGGCAAACCCGTCGCGGCTGACGATGTCGTCGGTGCCGTCGAGGCGGTCACGGCCCAGTCGGACATCCACGCGCCGGTCGGCGGCGAGGTGATCGCCGTGAACGAGGAGCTGTCCTCCAAACCGCATCTCATCAACACGGGGTACTGGCCCCACGAGGCGTGGATCTTCAAGATCAGGCCGTCGGACAGTTCCGAACTCGATCATCTCCTCGACGCTGCCGGCTACAAGGCGGCCATCGGCGAGTGAACTGCGCCACCACAATGCCTCGGGCCGGGTTCGGCTGTCACTCGGACGGGTGGGATCTGTCCCGCTGCGGTCGGTGAGGCGGCTGGGGGTGGCCTCGTTGGCGCATGAGTACGCGGGCCAGGCCGGTGATCCGGTCGGATGGGTGCGATCTTGATGCGCTGATCAGCCCGTTCACGGGTGACGAGACTCTTCGCGGGCAGCTTGTGCTGGGCGGGTCCTGGCCGCGTCGGTGGTCGACGACCTGCTGCTCGAAGGCGGTGAAGTCGTATGGCCGGTGCGGCACCTGGAGTCGGTGCCGGTGTTGGACTCGCGGCCGGTTCGCCGGTTCACCTGGCGGGCCCGACAGCGGCACCGCCCTGGTCTGCAGTTCATGGTGTCGACCGGCCGACACCACGGATTCGAGTCGCTGGAGGAGCAACGGCTTCTTCTGGCGCTGGACTTTCTCACTGTGGTGGAGGTGCTGCCGCAGCTGTTCCGTCTGGACTTCGAGCACAGGGGCGGGGCGGCCTCCACCCAGCGCGATGCCGCCGGATCCCCTCCTTCGCGCCGAGCCAACCCACCAGCGGCGCTCGCCTCGATCAACCCGACGTTCACACCGGGCACGCCATGCCCCTGCTCACCCCCGACATCGCCGCCGTCCAGCAAGAACTGCTCGACCTGCTGAAGACCACTGGCCCCACCGAGGCCCAGAGATACTTACGACCTGAACCTCCTGGCCACCCTCGTCTCCGCCGCCTGGCCGTGTCGCCGGACTCACGGCGCAGACCGGACTGCTCGACGCCTTCAGCACTCACCACGACGCGCAAAACAGACTTGCCAAGAGCCGTGAGCCGCAGATCAAGGGGCCGCCCCGGCTCGACCCGTCTTGGCGAACTATCCCGCAATCCGCGCCGGCAGCAGCAGCGCTACTGGCCATGGCTCGTCAATGTCTGCGTCTGTCCACCCGCGACATCAGAGAACGGCATATCGAGCTGACGGACCGCGCCCCAGGCCGTGACCACCGGCGCTGGCACGGCACCTGGGACATGCCCGTGCTCGGGAGCTGCTCAGCACCGCTTCAACTCCAGAACGCCTTTCCCAGGCGGGTCACCCAGCCGTCCAGCCAGCGACAGGGCCGCCGTCACGGTCAGTGACCGAATCACCCGCCCAGCTCGCAAGTCCGGTCCGCCAACACTCGCGGGCAGCTGACGTCGCTCCCGCCGGGTAGGGAACGGGTTGATGATCGGACCGGTATCCGCGTCCAGGTGGAAGTCGTAGAACGACCGCAACACGGTCTCGCAGTGCGCCCTCGTCGTCGCGAACATCGGGCCCGGCCCCGCCCGCCCCGTCACCATGTTCGGCACCCCAGCTGAAGAACCGACCGCGGGCCGCGCCTTGGCGCCAGCTGTCCGGCCGCGCCAATGTGCCCTCACAGGCTTCGGCGCGATGGCCATCCAGCGGGCGAAGTCCCGCGCCTCCAGCCGGGTGGCCCGATGCCACTCCACCCCTACAGCATGCAGAAACCGCCACCACCGCAGCAGATCCATCCCGTACGAGCGGATCGTCGACGGCGGCCGCGAACACGCCTGCAACTCCGCGAAGAACGCGGACACCGGTTCCACCACCACCCCGCCAGCGTCCAGCAGCACGTACGGCTGGGCCGGATTCGCCACCTCCACCAAGGCACCAGTCTGGGGCAGCACGAAGCTGATCAGATCCCGAGAGGAACCACCCGTCTCAAGCATGATCGGAAGCTAGCAGAAACAGCATTTGACCTGCGCTTATTCAAAATCTAGTTCAGTCAACACCACCCTGCCCGTGGGCCTCTACACAGCCACGGACAGCCACACGATTCACTTCCACCAGCTCCAGCGCGGCACCTCAGAGGGCGGTACGTAAGCTGATGTCCGGTTCGGTCGTCGCTTGATCGTGTGACTGCGGGGAATCCCGGCCAATCGACGGGCTTGGTCGTGTTGGAGTGGTGTGGTGAGCGACCGCAAGCCCTACAAGAGCGACTTATCCGACGAACGCTGGGCGCTGATCGAGCCGGTACCCACTGCGTGGAAGGCGAAGCATCCCTCCGTCAGTGGTCACCAGGGCAGCTACGAGATGCGGGAGATCGTCAACGCGCTCCTTTACCAGTCCCGGACCGGCTGCCAATGGGACTACCTGCCCCACGACCTGCTGCCGCCTGGCGCGGTGAAGTACTACTTCTACAAATGGCGCGACGACGGTACCGACAAGGTCATCCACGATCTGCTGCGCTGGCAGGTGCGTGAGAGCCGGGGACGATTAGCCGACCCGAGCTTGGTGGTGCTCGACACCCAGAGCCTGCATGCCGCCGCCGGGGTGCCCGCGGCCACGACCGGATGGGACGCCGCCAAGAAGGTTCCGGGCCGCAAGCGGGGGCTCGCCGTCGATGTGCTGGGCCTGGTGATCGCCGTGGTGGTGCTGGCCGCTTCCGTGCACGACAACGTCTTCGGCACCGCGTTGCTGGACAAGGTCGCAGCAGGGACCTCCACGGTGACGAAGGCCCTGGTGGACCAGGGGTTCAAGAAGAGCGTGGTCGACCACGGCGCCAGCTTGAGCATCGCGGTGGAGATCGTCGAGCGCAACCCGGCCAACCGCAGCTTCGTCCCGCAACCGATCCGCTGGAGAGTCGAGCAGACCAACGGGATCTTGATGCTGCACCGCAGGCTGGTCCGCGACTACGAGCACCGCCCGGTCTCGGCCGAGTCACGGGTGTACTGGGCGATAAGCGACGTAATGGCCCGTCGGCTGACGAGCACCTCCGCCCCGTCCTGGCGCGGCGCGTGAGCGGCGACCCGCAGCAGACCCTCGGCGCCCTGCTGGCCCGCCTGGAGGTCCGCGAGCGGCAGATCGCCGTGGAAGCGGAGGCCGCTCACGAGCAGATCGCGCAACTGACCGCGCTGCTGAACGGACTCGCCCAGGCCGCCGAACACATCACGATCACCCGCAAGACGCTCCTGGAGCTGCCCGACGAAACGGCTCCGGCACCGGCCACACCGACTCCGGCCCTGCCGGACGGCCCCGCGTACCAGCAGATCATGGCCGTGTTCGCCGAAGCCAGCACCCCACTACGGGCGAGGAACGTGTGCGAGGTAATGGATCTGGATCTCCTGCCGAACAACATCAACAACGTCCGCATCAAACTGAAGCGCCTAACCGGGCGTGGAATCCTGGCCGAGACCGAGCCAGGACTGTTCACCAGGCCGCGACCGTAACTGCCCGGACGTCCCCTCCCCTTCGAGGGCCAGCGGGGCTGAGGCCGGTGGGTGCGCTGACCGACTCGTGTGCGCCGTTACGGGCAGCTGGAATGAACCGTAAATCATAGAAATCTTCATTAAGGCCGCACTAGGCTGGCCGCCACCAGAAGATGACGCTTCGCCACATGGACGTCTGCAACGGTCTGCTGCGCCCGGTGCGCCTCGGGCCGACGACGCCCCGACGACCGACTCGACGAGAGGGGACGGGACATGACGCGTTCCCGAAGGCCGGCACGGTTCAGCTTCTTACCGGGAGTTCTGGGCCTGGTGATCCTGTTCGCACTGAGTGGCTGCGCAACCAGCTCCGGCGACTCCGCGCACGCCGCACCCACGAAACCGGCGCTGGACGTCTGCGCTTTGGCGACCGAGGAGGAGGTCGGGGCGGTCCTCGGCCAACCGGCAAAGGGAAGGCGGGATGACAGCGTCCTGCCCGGCCGCACGCAGTGCACCTACGTGAACGCCGCTGCCAAGGGCCGCATCGTCTTCATCGCCCTGCTGCCCTTCGAGGTCAGCCAGCACACCAAGCCCGGCACTCTACCGGTGGCCGGAGTGGGCGACGTGGCTCTGTACGACGAAGCCTCGATCGGTGGCCATCTGTACGTGCGCAAGGGCTCGGTCAACTTCGCCGTCAACTACGCCTTTGATCCCCTTGCCCCGGGAATCCCCGACCAGCACTCCAGTCAGATCCGCGACCACCTCGAAACGCTGGCCCGCGCGATCGTGTCAAGGCTGTGAGCGGCCGCGCCTGCGTCAGCCCACCTCGATGACGGAGAACCGCCCGCCCCAAGGATCGGCGAGCCGGGCCGCCCGGCCGTACGGGGTCTCCTCCAGCCGTCAAGGACTTGCCCGACGGCCTGGCGTACGGTCAGGTCGGCGTCGGTGACGGCGAAGTGCACCTGCCAGTGCGGCCACCCCGGTGCCATGCCGCAGCGGATGCCCGCCACCGGTTCGCCGTCAACCAGCAGGTCGACGGTGCCGCCGCACTCGTGGACGCGCTGTGACACCTCGTCGGCGCTGTCCACGGCGAAGTAGGTGGTCCACCCGGCGGCGGGGGCTGCCGATACCGGCGACCTTGGCGCCGCTCAGGGTGGCGCGCACGTAGGCGCCCAGCCGCGTCGGCCTGAGAGGCGTACTCGTCGATCGGCCGGGAGCCCCCACAGTCACACGATCAGGCGACATAGAAACGAACATCAAGTCACATATCGCCCTCTCAGACCGCATCCGCAACAAGCGGGTCAACGAACGGACAGGCGACGAGGTTCAGCTGGACGACATCGTCAAGGGCTACGAGATCGGCGACGAGTACGTGCTGGTGGAGCCGAAGGAACTGGATGAGATCGCGCCGGGCCGCTCCCGTTCGCTGGAGATCGCAGGGTTCGTCGACCTGGCGGAGGTGGACCCGATCTTCTTCGACAAGACCTATTACTTGGGACCGCGGGGCGCCGAGTACAGCAAGGTCTACAGCTTCCTTGAGCAGGCCCTCGCGAAGACCGGCAACGAGTCTTATCTATACCTGTCAAGTAGTACGGCTGGTCGTAGGCGTGGAGTCTATGTAGGCATGTAAGGCACATTTCTCGCCGCTCCAGCGGCTCCATGGATTGCGACGCCGAAACTGGTGTGTCAGGGGAATGACCTGGCTGCCGCTCGACGGCGGCGTGCTCTGTGTGACTGCGGCCGCGCCGCTGGTCGCCTACGCCGGAGCCCGACCTTGCGGTCCTGCTGGCGGCCTCCACGCTCCGGGGCTTCGACACCGTTGCGGCGAGCCGCTTTCGTGGCCGTGTCAAAACGTTCATCGTCTTCGGGCAGAGCGGTGCCACGGTGCTGGAGGCGAGCGCTCCCGCCGTTGATCCGTGGCTTGACGGCCCGATGATTGCCGGGGCGCATCGCCGCGCGCTTCGGCTTCCGATCGTGGGCGATGTTTCGTCAACGTGCTCCGTAAGGACCACCCGGCAGGGATCTTGCCAACCCTGACGCTCCTGTGACTTTCTGGAGTCAAATGAAAACCGCTTGTAGTCAGTGGTCGGTGAACGGTGAAGGGAAAATCATGAGCACTGCCCCCACGGCAGCCACGGGTGACGAGCACTTCGACCCTACGATCACCACCGTCGCGGGGACCGGGGTCGCGGGGCCGCCCAAAGGGGAGACTGAGCGTGCTTTTTCGGCTCAGTTGAACGGTCCGCTCGGGCTCGCGGTGGACAGCGCCGGCACCGTTTACGTCGCCGACTCCGGCAACCATCAGGTCCGGAAGATCACGACTGACGGAAAGATCAGTACGGTCGCGGGGACCGGGGTCGCGGGACCCGGGGGAGACGGCGGCCTCGCCGTTTCGGCCCAGTTGAGCAGCCCGCGCGCGATGGCGGTAGACAGCGCGGGTGACCTCTACATCGCCGATGCCGGCAACAACATGATCCGGAAGGTCACCATGGCCGACGGGAAGATCAGCGGGGTCGCCGGCACGGGCGCCGCGGCCTTCGGAGGTGACGGCGACCTCGCCACCGCCGCCCGGTTGAACTACCCGGCGGGAGTTGCGCTGGACAGCGCGGGTGACCTCTACATCGCCGACTACGCCAACCACCGGGTCCGGAAAATCACCATGGCCGACGGGAAGATCAGCACGGTCGCCGGCACGAGCACCCCGACCTTCGGCGCCGACGGCGTCCCGGCAATCTCGGCCCCGTTGAACCACCCGATGGGAGTAGCGGTGGACAGTGCGGACGACCTCTACATCGCCGACCACAACAACCACCGGGTCCGGAAGATCACGTGGGCCGATGGGAAGATCAGCACGGTCGCCGGCACGGGCACCCCGACCTTCGGCAATGATGGCGTCCTGGCAATCTCGGCCCCGTTGTACGCCCCCATGGCGGTGGTGGTGGACAGCACCGACATCCTCTACATCGCGGACTGCTACAACCACCGGGTCCGGAAGGTGACGGCCGACAAGAAGATCAGCACGGTCGCCGGAACGGGCGCCGGAACCTTCGGCGCTGACGGCGTCCCGGCAATCTCGGCCCCGTTGAACAACCCGTACGGGCTCGCCGTGGACTGCGTCGACACCCTCTACATCGCTGACCACGCCAACCACCGGGTCCGGAGGGTCGCTTCGGCGAGGATGGCCGGGCTGCCCGATTCGGGCACGGTGGCTTCCTGGGCCAACGTCCGCAGCAAGTTGCGGATGGGGGTCGTACGTGAGTCGACCAAGGACGGGGCCGAGGTACACCAGACCCTCGCCGCCTCCCGGGATCACCAGCAGTGGCGGCTGATCGCGGCGGGCCATGACGACGGCGACATTCTGTACAGGATCGAGAACGTGCGCAGCGGCAAGGTGCTGGAGGTCGTCGGAGCGGGAACGGCGGAGGGGGCGGTGGTGGGGCAGCGTGCCCACGAGGGTGCTGACGCGCGCCACCAGCAGTGGAAGCTGATCCCGGTGGGCTCGGTGACCGACAGCCCGCGGGTGTTCGAGATCGCGAACCGGAACAGCGGTCTGCTTCTGTACGTCGACACCAATGCCCGCACCGTGATCAGGCAGCACGGCTCGCAGGGCGACCAACGCAACCGGCAGTGGCAGTTGCTCCCCGTGTGACACACGCGTGGGTCAGGGGCCGCGTCGCCCCTGACCCACGTAAAGCCGGGCCCTACTCGGATTCGGAACGGGGGGGCTCCTCGAAGCGGGGGGGTTTCTCGGCGCTCGTCTGGGGGGGCTTGCCGGGCTTCTCGGCCTTGGGTGCTTCGGGAGGTTTGGGGGCTTTGGTGTACTCGCTCTTGGTCGGCTTGCTCTCCAGGTCCGGGTTCTTCTGAAGGCCCTCGTGCTTCTCCACCGTCTCACGCGCCTTTCGCATGCCGTCCGCCGCCGCCGTGGACACCGAGCCGGGATCTTGGGCGTAACCGGCCTGCTTAACGGCCGATTGCTGGGTGGTCTGGATGAAGGAGCCGAGGAAGCCCAGCATGGCCCGTGCTTCGGGTGACTGCTCGCGTACGACCTTCGCCTGGAAGGAAGCCCCGTGGATGGCGTTGTTGAACAGGCTCGTGCTGGTGTCGTCGTATGCGTCGGCTTCGACGTCCTCGAAGTCTTCGACACCCGCCGCCGGTCGGGGCTTGGCTTTGCTGGTGTTTACCGAGAAGAGCCCGGCGCTGTCGCCCGCAGCGCCGAAAATGTTTTTGAACACCATGGTCGTCACCCTTTGTCGTCGTCGTGTGCCCGGTCAGGGCTGCTTGTACAAAGCTCGCGGGTCGTCGATCAGGTCCTCGCCGTCGAACATCGTGTGGTGGACGTCCAGGGAAGAGACGACCTCGGCCAGCCCCTTCATACGGAAGCCGCCGCCGGCCAGGTCGATGTCACCGATGTCGCGGGCGACCAGCTTGTCGAGACCGGGATAGCCGCCGGACTGCGGGGGAGACAGCACCGCCACCGGCACGGCGTACATCACCGCGATCAACCCGGAGAAGGTCACCGGGATCTCGTAGCGGTACTGCTTGAGGCAACGCCGCTGCGTGGCGAGGGTATCCACGCGGGAGCCGGGCGGGACCTGGCCGGAGATCTGCGATTTCGAGGCCCAGCTAGTGTTCAGGGAGCCGCCGACGGAGCCCGAGATGCCCAGCAGCAACGAGGCGTTGAGCGCCGCGCTGCCGGTGGCGCTGCCCGTGGTCGTGAACGCCACCGAGTTCGTCACCCCGTTCGTAGCGGAGTTCGTCGCAGCGTTCCTCACACCTGTCTCGGTGGCGTTGGCGTTGTCCACCCCCACGCTGTCCTTGCTGTTCTTGTTCGTCACCGTGTTGGCGTTCTTGTTCGCCATCTCGTTCTGCAGCTGCATTTGGAGCTGCGTCTGCAGGTCCATCTTGAGCTGGTTCTGGAGCTGGAGCTGGAGCTGCGCGGTGACGCTGCCACCGAAGGTGAGTTTGGCCTCCCCCGAAAGCGACCAGGTAACCCCGTTCGACACCGTGAAATCGACCGAGTCGGTGAACGTCATGGGGGAAGTCTGGCTGCGGTTGACGTAGGTGCGGCAGGAGAACGTGTCGGGCGGGGGCTGGCTGATGTCGCACCGCTCCTCGATCAGCGGCTCCCCGAGGTTCATGTACGCGAGCCAGCCACGCTCGAACGCGGTCCCGGGAAAGGTGCCGAAGCTCGACTTGTTCACGGAGAACCCGACGGGCTTGTGCCGCACACCGTAGCTGTCGACGTAGACCAGATTGGGGTGGTCCAGGATGGACTCCCAAATCTCCGCGATGTTGAGCTCCCGCAGGTTCTTCTTCGTCAGCGGCTGGCGCTTGGCCCGCCCCAGGATGTACGCGTTGGAAGACATTCCCCGCCCTCGACTAATCTGGCCGAAAATCCACTTAATGAAACGCAAACAAGAATCTGCCTGCTCAGAAAAGCGAAGCTAACATGCGCTTCGCCGCCCGGGAAGACATCTCCGCACTATGCGCTCAATCGAGTGATAAACACTCGACAGCTTCCTCAACTTTCCTATTTCATGGGTAGCTTGGGGCTCGTCGATAACTCGACTGATGACTTCCCGAATCGGCTCTCCTACGGATTTCACAGCTGCGACTGTTGCGCGGGTGGGGTATTCGTGTCAGTCAACCCAGTCTTTCTCGAGTGTGCGGAAATGCCGCGCGACAGGCCACTGCAATGAGCGTCCGATGCGTTTTCAATAATTAGAACAGGTGAGGTTTCCGCGATGTACACCCAGGAACGCACGGCGATGTCGAATCTGGTGGTCGGCGGCCCGGTGGCGGTGAACAGCTACGACAACGCGATCGTGGCCGCGCTGGTCGAGAACCGGCCGGTCATGCTCGTCCACGCCTTCAACGGCGGCTACCTGCGACCCGCAGAGCTGAAGGAGGACGACCACAAGAACGGTGTCAAGCTGTCCACCGCGCCCGACCCGGCCACCAAGGAGGCCAAGGGCCACCTCTGGTACATCACCCCCGCCGGCTTCTTCGGGCAGCGACCGCTGTACTTCATCGAGAGTGCCGCGGGCCAGGTCACGCCCAAACCCGCCGCCGCAGGCGATGCCGACGCCGGGCGCGGCGACGACGGCGTGCCCAAGCCGCAGCGCAGGCGCATCACCGTCCACCAGAAGGCTCCCGAAAGCACGGCCGACACCGTTCAGGTCGGCCTGCCTGACAAGGTGGATGCCCTGTGGCGCGGAAGGAATGGCGCGCCCGAGGACACCCAGCTCTGGATCGTCACGGTTACGCCGTGGGGCGGGATCACGTTCGTGCCGATCACCCACCCCGACGCCATCCTCGGGTTCAAGGACTACGCGGTGGGGGCCGACAGCGAAGTGCGGCTCACCTACAACTGGGGCGGGGACTTCACCGGGACGGTCATCAACACCTTCTACCCACGGCTGCCCAACGAGTGGAGCGTCCCCTACCACCACGTCTTCACGTGATCGGCCACCACCGCCGCAGCACACCCCTCCCGAGCCCACCCCCGCACCGCCTGGAAGAGGCACCACGATGCCCGTGCCCATCGAAGAACTAAGGCTGGAGATCGTCAACGCCGCCACCGGCAAGACCCTCGGCGCCAAGGCCGTGCCGGGCGCGGACGGGGCGCTCGTCGTCCGCGACTTCCCCGCGGGCGGTCCGAGCCCGGAGCAGTGGCAGTTCACCCCCGTTAAGCCCGCGCAGGACGGCCAGGCGTATGTGATCCGCAACGCGGTCAGCGGCAAGGTGCTCGACAATCCCGCCGCTGCGGACCGCGGCGTCCGCCAGTGGGACGCCGCCGCCGGCAAGAAGGCCCAGCAGTGGCACGTCGTCCCCGTCGAAGGCGAAGCGGGCCTCTACTTCATCGAGGACGCCACCGACGGCGCCGTGCTCGACCTCGCCGCCCCCGCAACGGACGACACACGGGTCGTTCTGCGCGAGTACGACGACAGCGCGGAGAGCCAACGCTGGCGGTTCGTCCCGGCCCAGCCCGAACGCACCAGCGACCCCGTACTGCGCTACGCACCTCTGAGCCACTGGAACGGCCGCCGCTCCTGGCGGCTTGCCCGCTCGGCCGCGCTGCGCCCGGCGCCCAGCGCGGCGCCCTCTTTCAGCGACACGCTGCTGGTCCTCAAGCAATTCGGGACCGACCAGGACGCCGGGGGGTGGAAGAGTGTGGGACCCGGCCGCTCACCCGGCGGGCAACTGGGCCGGTGGGCCGGGCTCGGTGACCGGTTCCTCGCCGACACCACGGGAGCGGGCGCAGCGGACATCGTGGGGCTCAAACCCGCGAAGGGAGCTGTGACGTCGTCGAGTCGAGGTGACGGCACGTTCGATGACGCCGAGCGCGTCCTGCACCAGCCCGCGCCCTCCGCGAGCCCGAAGGATCTGTGGACCCTCGCGGACATGACGGGCGTCGGCAGGCCCGACGCCGTCGTGCTTGCTGCCGACGGTGTCCGGGTGTCCCCGCAGGACAAGGACGGGAGGTTCGCGCCCGCGGGCGGCGAGCCGGTCCTCAAGGCGTTCGGACACGGCCAGCAGGCCGGCGGGTGGCTCGCCGACAAGCATCCCCGCTTCCTCGCCGACACCACCAGCAGCGGCAGGCTCGACATCGTCGGCTTCCACGACGACGGGCTCTGGGTGTCCCTCCAGGACGAGGAAGGAAAGTTCGCGCCGATCGGCGACGAAGCCGTCCTGCGAGCATTCGGCCACGACGAGACAGCGGGTGGCTGGCGGGCTGACAAACATCCCCGCTTCCTCGTGGACACCACCGGTGACGGCAGGCTCGACATCGTCGGCTTCCACGACGACGGCGTCTGGGTATCGCTCCAGGACGAGGCGGGCACGTTCGCCGACCCCCTGTACTTTCTTGACGATTTCGGGGTCGGCCAAGGGTGGAGCTCGGCCGCGGAGCACCCCCGGTTCCTGGTCGCTACCACCGATGGTGGAGCGGTGGACATCGTCGGGTTCGGCCCGCAGGGTGTCGTCGTCGCACGTGGGCGCGGCGACGGCACGTTCGAGCCCTCCGAACTCGTCCTGAACGACTTCGGGCACGCCCAGGGGTGGGCGAGCGGCAAGCACCTCCGGCTCCTCGCCGACGTCACCGGCGACGGCAACCCCGACATCGTCGGCTTCGGCGACGAGGGAGTATGGGTGTCCCACAGCCTCGGTGACGGCCAGTTCGAGCAGGCCCAGCTCGTGTGCCGCGGCTTCGGGTACAACGAGGACGCAGGCGCCTGGCGGGTCGACCACCACCCCCGCTTCCTCGCCGACATCACCGGCGACGGACGCGTCGACATCATCGGCTTCGGCGGCCCAGGCGTCTACGTGGCCCGCAACCTCTACCGCCGCTTCAGGACCCGCTGACCCCCGGAGAACCCCACAGCCCCGTCACGGCAACTCGCCGTCGGCGTCGCAGAACCTGCCGTCTCAACCAGATGTGCGGTCCGGCACGCTTCCGCCTGCCGGGCCGCACGACGAGTGGTCACGGTCACCGGAAGGACCGACCGCTCGCAAGGCGACCGCGACTCGGGTTGCTTCGGCCCTGTACACCGAGATCTCCGGCCTCGAAGGCATCGTGGTCAAAGCCATGGAGCAGCCCTACCGACCAGGACACAGAGGTTGGTACAAACTGCGTCGCCGGAACACGACGGAGGCGATCATCGGCGCCGTCACCGGCACCCTCACCCGCCCGCAACTCCTCATCCTCGGCCGCCACGACCAGGACCGCCGGCTGCGCACGGTCGGCCGCACCGTCCCGCTGCGC
>NZ_JBEXOV010000144.1:0-13146 GCF_040611715.1 Streptomyces sp. NPDC006544
CTGCTGCCCGGGGCGCCAGCTGCCGGGGCCGGCGGCCCCCTCGGCCAGGGGGGTGTCCACGACGGGGAAGCGGACGACCGCCCGGGCCGCCAGCGGGACGGTCTCGCCGCGCGGACGCCCCGACAGCGCGGCGACCGCGTTGCCCGGCGCGTGCAGGGGGTTCAGGTGGAGCGGCGTCCGGCGCACCGACACCGTGTACTCGTAGCGGACGCCGTCGAACTGGGTGACGTGCTCGGTCCGCAGCCAGGTGCGCTTCTCCGAGAAGCGGGTCGTGGGCTGGGTGAGGCTCGCCGCGTGGCTGCCCGTCACGACGGCGCCGCTGCGGTCGTTCGTCGTCTCCGCCGGCGAGTGCGGGTAGGTGACCTGGGGGGAGAGGGAGTAGGCGTGCGCCGTGGTGGTGCCGAGGTGCGGGGCCATGGCGGTGTGCGTCAGGTGGGTCTGGTTCTCGACACCGGAGGTGCTGGGCAGTTCGCTGCCGCGTACGGCCTGCTGGCCCGGGACCGGCCTCGCCTGGAGGGAGACCTCGACACGGTTGGCGGCACCCCACTCGTGGTGCTCGAAGGAGAGGGTCATCGCACCGGGCGACCGGGAAGGCAGCGCGCGCAGCGCCGCCGGGGAGGCGAGGTTGGCCAGCGCGGTCTCCACACCGCCCACGTACGAGCTGTGTCCCAGGGTGCGCACGCCGGGGGCGATGCTGTCGATCATCCGGACGAGATGGTCGCGCACCGGCTCGCGCAGGAGGTCCGGGGCGTCGGTCGGCGCGTCGTGCGGGCGCAGCGTCACCTCGTCGACGGATCCGTGGCCGAGGTGCCCCGCCCCGGTGAACCGGTCCGGGAGCGCGCGCGGGCCACCCGGCTGAACGGCGTTCTGCGGTAGCAGCCCGACCACGTCCAGTCCGGCCCGCTCGAACTGCGCCCGGTGGCGCTGGAGCTGTTCCGGCGTGAGGACCAGGCCAACCGAGTCCGGCAGGGTGACGACCCGGCGCACCGGCTCCTGCGGCCCGAGACCGAACGTGTTGGCGGGGCCGTTGCGCCATCCCTGCCGCAGGGTGATCTCGTACGTGGCGTTCAGCCGCACGCGGTGGTGCTCACCGGAATCGTTCGGGACCTGGGCGGCGGTCAGCGCCGTGGTCCGCGAGGAGGCGGTGGCGCCGTCGCGCGTGAACTGGTAGCCGCCGGAGGGAGTCCCTGCGTTCCGGGGCGCCTGCGGGCCGGTGTCCTTGAAGGCCACGCTGGCGCCCACCCGGCCGCCGTGCGTGGAGGTCTCGCCCGAGGTGCTGCTGTCCGCGTGCGTGACGCCCGTCTCCGTGTACAGGCCGAACGCGGAGCCCTGCCGGGAGATCGGGAAGGCGCTGGTCTCCCCCGGAGTGGCGTGCAGGTACCCCTTGACCTCGAGCAGCAGGTGGTGGTCGCCGCCCGCGCCGTAGCCGGTGGCGTGCTCCACCACGTACGTACCGCCGAAGATCTGGTGACCCCGGGCCAGCAGCGCGGTGGCCGTGAGCTGGCTGTCGAGCAGGACGTGGCCGGGCGAGAGGACGTCGCCGAGAGGCTTGCCGGTCAGCCAGTTCCAGCCGGAGAGGGCGCCGCCCACGACGGCGTCGGCCAGCGGCCGCATCACCTCCCGGGCCGTGCCGGCCAGAGCGGGGCCGGCCCGCTCGAGCAGCGGCGGCACGGGCCGCTGCTGCTGCCCCTCCAGATCGAAGGCCGCGCCCGCCGCGTCGGCCGGCGGGACGGGAGCCGCTTCCTCCTGTGGCGCCGGCTCCCGGGGCGGACGCCCGCGCAGCATCTCGCGTACGACGTCCTGCAGGACGTGGGCCCCGCGCAGGTGCTCCACCACGGAGTCGCCGGGGAGGGTGATGACACCGGGCTGCAGGACGCCTTCGGGGGTCGTCAGCATGCCCATCCGCGCGGCCATGTCGGCGGGCGTACGCAGGACCTGCGCGGCGGGCGGTGCGTCCGCCGTCGTGCCCGTGTTCGGCTCCGTACGGTCGTGGGTGACGGCCAGCGAGATCACGGACGCGGGGGCGGGGCCGGGCGCGTCGGCGGGCACCACGGTGTGCCAGGGGCCGCCGTCGGACGTGTCCAGACGGTAGCTGACGGGCACGTCGAAGAAGTCGACGCCGTCCTTGGTGATGATCTGCTGGTCGTGACTGACCGAGGTCGACCAGCCCGTCGCGCTGCCCTCGGTGTAGGTGTACCCGGGGTCGACGGAGCCCTGGAGCTGCCAGCCCGCCCCGCCGAGCGGAACGTTCCCCTGCAACGTCACACCGACCGCCCCGGACGGGGAGGTGGTGCGCTGGCCGGAGGCGGGGAGACTGTGGCTGACGGAGTTCGACAGGGCCATGCGGTCGTTGTCGAGGGTTCCCCGGTGCGTAGGGGGCTCCGCGGTGCGTTCGGCGCTCAGGCGCACCTGGATCTGCCCCGTCCGGCCCGGGCGCGGATCGTCGAGGCGGACGACGTGGCCGCCGTCGGCGATCTCCCCGACGGCGCCGCGCAGCGCGAATTCGCTCCAGGCCGCCTTGAGGCGGTGCAGGTTCATCAGCTGGGTGCGGCGGTCGGGGGCGAGCGGCCCGCCGGACGCCTCGCCCGCCGTGCCGCCGGGCAGGTAGTGCGCGGCCGTCAGCTCGACGACGGCCGCCTCGAAGTGGCGTTCCGCTCCCTTCACCCCGGTGGCTGTGGCGGAGATGCCGATCGAGCCCAGGCCCGCCAGCTCGGGGGGCAGCTGCCTGGTGTCCGCGTGCGCCAGGTTCAAGGTGCCGGCGGTGGGGACGTACAGCGACAGCGGGGTGGGGTCGCCCGTGATGCGCCGCTCCTGTGCGGGCGGCAGGCCCTCGTGGAAGGTGACCGTGTACTGCGCCGTGCCACCGACGAGGAGATGCGCGGCTCCACTGCGCAGGCTCTGGTCCAGCTGGGCGCCGCCACCCGCCGAGAATTCCTCGCTCGCCTGCCACTTGAAGCCGCCCTTGCCGCCGACCGCACCCCCGAGGTCGGTGCCCGCGCCGGGGTGGCCGGCGTCGTGCGAGCTGGTGAGCCCCGCCTGGCCGCTGAGCTCGAAGCCCAGGGAACTGGTCAGGGTGGACTTGCCGGTGTACCGGTTGAAGCGCAGGGTGTGCGACTCCAGGTTCATGGAGCTGGTGACCGCGGTGACCTGGCGGTGCGGGTCGATGGTCGCCTTGAGACCGAAGAAGCCGAGCGCGCGGCCGGACCCGTCGTGCAGGACGGGCGAGAAGAACTCTCCGGAAGCGGCGATCGGCAGGCCGCCGCGCAGCGACTCCTCCGAGGCCCAGTGGTGCACCTCGGTGAGGGACTGCGGTGACAGGGCGGCCAGGGTCGGACCGAACTCGTCCTTCACCAGCCGGGCGAGCCCGCCCGGCTCGCCGATGCCGGCGACCCCCCACAGCGGGGTGGCCAGCAACTGCTCACCCGTCGCGGGCTCGTGCACCCGTTCCACCGGCACCTGCAGGTGCTGCGGGAAGTACACCGTCAGCGGCTCGGTCTCGGTCACACGCCCCGTACCGGTCCCCTGTCCGGTCCCCTGGCCGCTGTCGCCCCCGTCGCCCCCGTCGCCCCCGTCGCGCTCGATCACCCAGGTCGCCTCGTACGTGTAGGGCGTGGACGACTCGTTGCTGCGCAGGGCCTGGAGGGCCTGATGGCCCTGGGCCACGTTCTGGCTGTGCGTCAGCTCGTTGTGCACCGCCGAGACCGAGACGCTCCACGGGACCTTCGCCAGCGGGCCGGCGTCCGGCGCGAGTTCGCTGCCGCCGACCGTCCCCGCCAGCCGCCGCCGGTTGCCGCCGGCGAGGCTCTGGGAGAACTCGTTGCCGGCGCCCGCGCGGCGCTCCAGCCGGGTTTCGGGCTGCGGTCCGTGCTCCGCGCCGAGCGGGCGGCCCTCCCGGGGCTCGCTCAGCTGGAGCCGCAGCCGTACGGTCCGGCCGCCCATCAGCTCGGCCGGAACGGGCCAGCCGTCCTTGTGCCGCAGATACGGCAGTACGGACTTCAGAGCGTCCGGATGGAGCTGCCCGGCGAGCGCCGCGTCGAGGGCCGGCTTGTCGGTGGACAGTTCCCGCAGTTGCTCGTGCAGTCCCCGCACCGGCAGCCGGTCGGGCACCGCCATGCCCAGCTGACCTCCGTCCGGGTCGGCGAGCGCGCGGACGAACCGGCGGGCGTCCGCCGGGTCGAGCGGACCGGTGGGCGGAGCGATCACGGGTGCGGCGACGGCGTCGGGGGCCCGCGGCCGGGGCTCGGCCGAGATCCATTCGGCCGTGGCGCCACCGGGCTCGCTCACCAGGGCGATGACCCCCTCGTACCGGTCGCCGGCGACGGCCGTCTCGTCCGAGCCCGGCCGGGCGCGCAGGGCGGAGTAGGTCTGCACGGTCGAGGCGTACACCTTGCGGCCCGTGATGTCCGCGAACTGCTGGAGCTCCGGTGTCTGCGCCCCGATCCTGCAGGCGGTCAGCACGAGCGGGGCGCCCGGGGGCAACAGGCTGACGCGGTCCTTGATCTGCGTGCCGAAGTCCCGCAGGGTCACGGTGCGGTAGTCGTGGTCGCCGGGGGCGAGCACCTTCACGCCCGCGCCGCTGCTGTGCAGGTTGAGGAAGAACGGCTGCGGTCCGCCCTCCCAGGGAGCCCTGAGATCCGCACCCCGCTGGCGCCCCGCCTGCTGCCCCAGCACCGTCTCGGTGCCTCCGCTCCAGTCGAACGGCCGGGTCTGGTCGTAGCCCGCGTTCCGCTCGTGCACCTGGTACACGCCGGAGGCTCCGCCGAACCGGTCCAGTGACTGCTCGCGCAGCTTCCAGTCCGGCTCGTGGTGGAACGACAGGCCCACCTCGTCGCCGTTCGCGTCCCTGATCGGACGGGTGAGCAGGCGGGTCGGGGGCGGCGGGGCGGACTCGGTGGACGTCCTGACCGGCCCGCCGGGGACGGCCGCGCTCTCGTGGGCGGGAGGGACGGGGGTCTGTGTGGACGATCCCGCCGTGGACATGACGGGCCGGACGACGATGCGGCCCATCGCGAGGGAGTTGCTGCGCCGGGCGTCGGGCTGATCGGCGTCGCCATCCAGCGGACGGGCCGTGGGCGTCGCCGCGCCGGTGGGCAGGGGCGGCAGCGGCCTCTCCGGCAGTGGCTTCTCCGGCTGCGGCTCGTCCGTACGGCGGGGGGCGGGCGCGGAGCCCTCGCCGGTCGCGTCCTTCGCGTCCTTCGCGTCCGTCGGCAGGGGCGGCAGCGGCCGCTCCGGCGCGTCGTCGTCCTTCCTCGGCGGGGCGGTGGCGTTCTCGTCCTCGGCCGGGGCGCGGTCCCGCGACGGCCCGCCCTCGGTACGCGGCCGGCCCTCGCCGCCGTCCTCCCCGGCCGGGCGGAAACGGGGGTCGTCGGCGAACATCGTGCGGAAGGGCTGGGACTCCGGGAGCGGCGGCAGGACGAACTCCCCGCCGTCGCCGGTCACGGCCCGGCCGGGAGCGGTCCGGGCCGCGTCCCCCTCGTCGGTGGTGCCCTCGCCCGAACCCTTTTCCTTGCTGTCGCCGTCGCCGTCGCCCTTCGGGTCCTCGTTCGAGCCCGGTCCGTCGCTCTGGGTCTTCGGCGCCTTCGGCGTGAGGACGTCCGCGACGTCGTCCGAATCGGGCGTGTCGCCCGAGGTGTGGTCGGTGTCGTGCTCGGGTGTCAGGACGGGGAGCGGCTTGTCGAAGAAGGAGCGTCCGGTGAAGGGGTGCGAGAACACCCACTCGACCATGTCCTTCGCCTGCTGCTTGAAGGTCACGTCATGCGCGAACGAGGTGGGCCGCGGCACCGGGTAGGGGGCCTGGTGGCCGCTCATGTTGGCCAGGAAGGAGACGATGTTCAGCGGGTGCAGGGCCCCGAAGTACTTGCTGTCGTTCGGATTCGCCTTGGACTGGTGGCTGGCGAACCACTCCGCGTAGCGGTTCATGGCCGGCTCGAACAGCTTGTGGAGCGACTTGCCGAGCAGCCCCATGGCCATGCCGGAGACGAACGTCGACCAGGTGGTCGTGAACTCGTGCTCCTCACTGAAGATGAGGTTGTAGAAGCCCTCGCTCAGGTTGTTCTGGACGCCGTCCTTGAGGTTGGCCGTGACCGCCATGCCCAGCTGGTACATGGGGTTGCCGTGCAGCGGGGTGGTCTGGAACATCCGCTTGAACGGCTGGGTGAAGGCGTTTCCGGTGATCTTGGACGGGGAGAAGAGGTCCGGAAGGTCGCGCGCGAGGTTCTTCAGACCCTCGTTCCCGGAGAGTCTGCCGAGCGACTTCTCCAGGGCCTCACCGAGCCCCGTGTGGTCGGCGGCGAGACGCTCCCACTTCTCGTTGAAGGTCTTGCCGAAGCTCTTGCCGAGCTCGTGCATCTCGCTCTTCAGGGCGGCGTCGCCCCCCTTGGCGAGGTGCTTCTCGAAGATCTCGCCCATCTGGTCGGAGACCTTCTGGGAGATCGTGCCCTTGCCGTGGCGTACGAAGCCGTGCTCGATCTGCCCGCTGGCCGCGCCCAGCAGCTTGCCGACGTCCTTCGCGAAGCCGCTGCGTGCCGCGTCCGTCGACAGCAGCTTGGTGATGCTCTTGTCCGAGAGCGCCGCCTTGGCTCCGGCCGTGGCTGTGCCTTCCGCCCCGGCCTTGGTCCCTTCGGTGGCGACTTTGGTCTCGGCCTTGGTGGCTCCGCCCGCGGCGCCGCTCGCCGTGTCCTTCGCGGCCGCTCCGGCCGCGCCCGGAGCCTCCGGGGCCGCCTTCCCCGCCTTCGGGGCGTCCAGGCCTTCGGATGCGGTACGCGTGCCGGGGGCCGAGCCCTTGGCCGCGTCGCCGGGGGTCTTGCCGCCGGCATGGGGGCTGGGGCTGTCCAGGCCTCCCGAGGCCGTCTTCGTACCGCTGTTCTTGGCGCCTGCTCCGGAGGCTTCGCCCGCGACTCCCTTGCCCGCGCCCGGAGCTCCGTCGGCGACACCCTTGGCGGCTCCCGTGCCGGTTCCCGCGCCCGTCCCCGCACCCTTCCCTGTGCCGGTTCCCGCGCCGGTTCCCGCACCCTTCCCCGTGCCGGTTCCCGCGCCCGCACCGGCGCCCTTGCCGGTACCCGTACCCGTGCCCGTGCCCGCGCCGGCGCCCGTGCCCTTGCCGGCTCCCGTGCCGGCGTTCGCGCCCGAGCCCTTGCCTGCGCCCTTCCCCGTGCCCGTGCCGACGTTCGCGCCGGCGCCCTTGCCCGCGCCCGACGCGGTTTTCGTCCCGCCCCTGGCCCCTGCGGTCGCCGGGGTCCCACCCGAGGTCACCGCACCCGGAACACTGTTGCGCGGAGACGGAGTCGGTGTCTCGGTGGGGACCTTCTTGGCGGCTTGGTTGAGCTCCTCCTTCGCGAGGCCCTTGCCCGCCGTCTTGGAGGCGTTTTCCTTGGCCGCGTCGGCGATCTCCTTGCCCAGCTTGCCCGTGAGGGAGTCGTCGATCTTTTTCGAGATGATCGCGCCGGCGTCCTTGCCGAGCAGTTTGCCGACAAACTGACCGCCGTAGTGCGCGATGATCTCCAGCGGACCGGCCACCAGTCCGTTGAGCGCCCCGCCCTTGAGGGCTTCCAGGGTGTGCTCGGTGTCCCACTTGTCGGTGTGACCGGAAGAGAGCTGGTAGAGCTGGATCACCATGTCCTGGAAGATTCCGGCGGTGATGCCGATGAACGTCTGCGTGAGGATCGTCCGCAACAGGAACGACAGCACGTTGCGCAGGCCCTCGCGGACGACCACGAACTGGAGGGCCGCGTTGATGGCGGTCGCGCCGAAGCTGATTGGCCCGAAGATCATGGCGAACAGGATCTGCACGATCAGCTCGACGATCTGGAGGATCGCCATGATCTTCGTGTACTCGACCTGGTTGGCCACGTTCCGCGCCGCGTCGCCGAGTTGCAGCGCCAGCTCGCTCGTCTGCTGCATGATGTTGGACCCGGTCACCCCGCCGATGAGGTCCCTCATGGAGCTGACGAAGGCGTCCGCTGCCTCGCCCTCGAAGTCTTCCTTGACCATCGGGACCAGTTCCGCGATGTACTTGGCCAAGGTGTCGAGGTCAGAGGCCATGCCCTTGTAGTTGTCCGACACGCTCCGCATCAGATCCTCGTCCGCCTGCGGCCAGGGCATGCCGGTGAGGAACGAGAAGAACTTGGCGACGTCCTCGGAGGGCTTGATCGACATGGTGCGGGCAACCTTCTGCCGGACGGGGCGGGGGTATGGGCGGAGGGCGGGGCGGAGGGCGGGGCGCGGGCTACCAGTCGCCGGAGTTCGTGGCGTCCTCGTCGGCCTTGTCGGTGATGTCCTTGGACTGCTTACCGGCAGTGGTGACCAGGCTCAGGGACTTCCCGATGTACTTGACGGTCCCCGTGAGGTTCTCCGTCGGCTTGTCCACCACCTCGTGGTACTTCTTGCCGATCGCGTCGTGACCCGCCGAGTCCTTGTTGAGGCGGTTCACCTCGGCGATGCGCAGGCTCAGGTCGTGCAGTTTCGCCTCGTAGTCCTCGTAGGCGGCGAACTTGCCCTTGAGGTCCGACAGCGACTTGAGCTTCGGCTTAGCCATTGAACTCCTCCTGCTTCGTCGAGCGCTTCTTGGCCTCTTCCGCCTCGAAGCCCGGGCGCATGGACCGCAGGGGTTTGAACAACTCGTCCAGGTCCGTCGACATCTCGCTGAACCCGGCCGCCATGCGGATCTGCTCGCCCACGTTCGCGAACGACTTGAGCCGCTCGGTCACCTGCTCGCCCATCCGCCCCCGGGCTTCGTTGAGCACGTTGGTCAGTACGTCCGCCAGCTCGGCGGGAGCCATCTCCTGGTATGCCGTGGTGCGGAAGTTCATGGAGATGACCTGGCCCTGCGGGCCCACGGTCACGGTGACCATGCGGTCCTTCGAGGTCGCGGAAGCGGTCGCCCGATCGAGCTCCGCCCGGGCCTCGTGCATCTTCTCGGTCTGTTCGCGCAGGCTGGCCATGACCTGTTCGATCCGGCTCTCGGCTTCGAGGCTCACTGGTCCTTCTTTCCTGTGGGGTGCGGTCGTACGGTCATCGGCCGATCACTCCGCTGACGGTCCCGGTGTCGGTGCCCCAGGTGTCCTCGTCCTCGGAGAGCCAGGTGGTCCGCTGGCGGTCCTTCTGGCCGCCCGCCCCGGCTCCCGCGCCCGCTCCGGCTCCGCCCATCGGCGGCATCATCGGACCGCTCTGGGTCTGCTGCTGGGCGGCTAGCTGCTTGGCCGCCTCCTCGGCGGCCTTGGCCCGGTCGGCCTCGGTGCCGGGAGGCGCCGAGGAGTTGGTCATCGCCATGGCCCGGTCGCTCAGCATCGTGGGGCCGGCGATCAGCGAGGTGGCGCCGGAGCCCTTCCCGCCGCCCGCTCCCGAGCCGCCGCCCGCTCCCGAGCCGAGGCCGGAGACGGAACCGAGACCGGAGTGCGATCCGCCCAGGGACAGGCCCAGGGGACCCCGTCCGTCGGGTAGGAGTGAAGAGCTGGTCCCCGGCCGGGGGCTCGTTCGCGAGTCGAGCAGCGCGTGCTCGGTATTGGCGAGCAGCTGGGACATCCGGTCTACGGGGCGGCCCTTGGCGTCGACGAGTACGCCGTCGTGGTTGACGCTCGCGCCCTTCGGGAGGGCGTACGGGTTGCCGTTGGAGTCGAGCAGCGGCTTGCCGTTGGCGTCGACCAGGACTCCGTCGGGGTTGACCTTCGAGCCCTCCGGCAGCTTGATCTGGTCGAGGAGGGAGGGGGCCGGCTGGGGTGGCGCCTGCTCCTTGACCTTGGATCCGGGCGGCGCCACGATGGGTTTGCCGTCCGTACCCAGCACGAGGTTGCCCTTGGAGTCCCGGACCTTGCCGTCCTTGCCGATGACGGATCCGGCGGGGACGATGACCGGCTTCTTGTCCTTGCCGAGGACCGGCTTGCCGTTCTTGTCGAGGAGGTTGGCCGTACCGGGAAGGGGCAGTCCGGTGATCGGATCGCGGTTGCCCGGGACGGGTGCACCGGGTTTGGGGATGAGGTCACCGGGCTTGGGGACGGGGCCGCCGGGCTTGGGCCCCCCCTTGTTCCCGCCCGTCTGGTTGTTGCCGCCGTCGACCTTCAGATTGCCGCCCGGCGGCGGGATCTTCTGGTCGCCCGTCCCGCCGCCGGGCGGGGCGTCGGCGCCTCCGGGACCGGGCTCCGGCACGGGGCCGCCCCCGCCGCCTCCCTGGGGCAGGCCGAGGTTGGGCTGGATGACCCCGCGTCCGAAGGCGCTGCCGAGACGGTTGTACTCGTTGTCGAGGAGCGTGTAGACGGCGTGGGCCAGCGTGTCCAGCGAGTACGTGCCCACGACCCCCTTGAAGGGAACCTGGAGCGGGGCGCTCAGGCCCGCCAGCCATGCCTTCTTGGCGGCTTGTTGGACGTTCTCCCAGAAGTCACCCCCGTCGACGTCGGCCCCGTTGACCGTGACCTTGCCGGCGGTGGTCATCGTGATCGTGCCCGTCAGCTGGGCGTCGAGTGCGTCCTGCAGCACCTCGGTCGCGCCGCTCTGCCGGGTGCCGAACCATGCGAGCTGCGCCTTGAGGAGCTCGCTCGACGCAAGTTTCAGCATGCTCGCGGCGTCGGACAACTGGGCGTAGAAGTTGTCGGGGTGCTGGAGGTCGGTCTGTATGTGGGTGAGTGCCAGGGCGATGGTGGAGAGGTACTTCTTGAACTCGCCGGCCGCACTGCCCCGCCAGTTGTCCCCGGTGTCCCCGAGCTCGTCGATCCACTGCAGGATCCCGGCGTCCTTGCCGAGTGTCGTGCTCAGCAGGTCGCAGACTCCCAGCAGGGCGACGGAGGCCTGCTCGAACGTCTTGTGGTTGACGGTCTCGTTCACGCCCGCCTTGTTGACCAGATCGTCCAACAAGGCCCAGACCCCGGTGCGGTACGTGTTGTAGTTCGCCGTGGAGTCGTTGAACATGGTCCAGTTCATCCGCCCCCCGACCAGCACCCCCCACTTGAGCGCGGGATCAAGAGGCGTGAGGAGCTTGAAGAAGTCGTAGCGCGCGTCCTTCCCGGCGGCCAAGGACTTGATGTTCGCGGTGCTGTAGTTGGAGACGTAGAGATTCGCGTGACCGCTGAGCCACGTCGGCGAGCCCGGTCCTGCCACGTCGTTGCGGGTCTTCACGGAGTCGGTCTTGGGAAGGAAGATCGGGGCGACTTCGTCCCAGGTGGGCATCTCGGGGGCGCCTTTCTTGTCGGCTCAGGATTCCGGCGGTTTGGGGGCCGTGGGGGGCTTAGAGTTCGCCTGCACCTGGGTGAGGACCTCCCACATCTCGGCCGAGGTCAGCGCGTCGTCGTCCGCGTTGTCCATCATCAGCCGGATGTCGTGCAGCGTGACGTACGAGCCGTGGGCGGCCGCGGAGATGACGGCGAAGGCGCTGACGAGCTGCTTGGTGTAGGTCTGGAAGTTGGTCTGCAGGAACGCGGCGCTCGGCAGCCGCACGGTGTTGCCCGGCAGCAGTTTCCCCTGGTTCCCGACCAGAGACCCCACCTGCCAGAAGTTCGCCAGCGCGATGAGATGCGGGTTGTGCTCCAAGGATGCCTGGAAGGGGGCGATCTTCTTCTCGGCGAAGTCCAGGAGGTACTTGTCGGTGATCTTCAGGTCGGCGTCGTCGCCCGGTCCCTCGTCGTCGGGCTTCGTTTCCTTCGCCATGGTGCTCCTTCGTCGGGGTGCCGGGTGGCGACGTACGGGCGCGGTCGTCCGTACGTCGCCACCCAGAGGAACGGGCCACCCTCGGAAGTGGGTTCAGGCGTACGGAGAGAAAGCACGGACCCGGCCCGCTGGGGGAGCGATGGCCGGGTCCGTGGCGGCAGGGCGCTAGGCGAGGGGGCCTGCGGCCCTGCCGGTCTGTGGGGCGGGCGTCCGCCGGTACGGCTGGTTGCCCGCCGGATCAGGTGCGTCCGCCGGGGAACAGCGCGGCGCTGCGCTTGTCGGCGTTCCTGATGGTCATGTGCATGTCCGCGAGCTTGTCGGCGCCGCTGTCGAACTCCGTCGACATCGCGGTGTCCAGCTGGTGCACCGTCGTGACGAAGTCCTGGAACGCGGCTGCGGCGGCACCCTTGAAGTTGTCCTTCACCGTGGAGAGGTCGGTGACGAGCGCCTCCAGGTTGGTGTGCATCTGCTTGGCCGCGGCCTTCATGTCCTCGTTGGCCTCGACGAGCGCATTGTGGTTGATCTCGATGTCTGACACGGAAGCGGGCCTTTCCCTGTGATCCGGTGAGAGGGTGCGCGGGCTCGGGTGCGGCGCGCGGTGAGCGGCGCGGGAGGGGGAGCGGCGGAGGGTCAGCCGTTCAGGGCGTCGAAGATCGGCCCGCCCCAGTTGCCGCCCGAGGCGTGCGCCTCCTCCTCCGCCTGGGTGAGGAACTTCTGCGCACCCTGGGTGGAGTCGATGAGGGTCTGGTACTTCTGCATGATCGTGTCGTAGCCGATGATCCACTCCTCGACCTTGCGGAGGAACGCCTTGGACGACTCGGCCTGGTAGTTCCAGCCGATCCGTCCCATCACCTCGTCCACCTTGGAACGCGCGTTCATCATCTGCACCAGGTAGCCGTCCAGGTGCGAGATGGTGTTGAGGATGACCTGGTCCGAAGTGACCAACTGCTCTTCGGGACTGGCTGTCACGTGCTCTCCTAGGTCGATACCGGAGCGGCGGCGAGGTACGCCGTGTGCCTCTGCCAGACAGAACGGGCGTGCCCCGCCGAAGGGTTCACCCGCCGTTCCGCGCCGAGCAGGGCGGAGAATCGGCGGTCGTCACCACACCGCCCGCCGCCAGTGCGTCCGGGTCCAGGCTCGGGCCGGTCGGCAGCAGTTTCAGCAGGCCGGCGGGGACGCCCACGCTCGGGGTGGCGCCGTAGCCCAGCCGCTTCGCGGCCTCCGCGGACGCCAGCGGGTATTTCACCCCGCTGTCCGTCACCAGGTAGAAGGTGCTGCCCGTACCGCCCCCGGACAGGGCCCGTACGAGAGCTCCGCCGCCGGGCCTGACCATGATCCGGTCGGCGTCCGCGCAGGTCGGGTTCACCCCGGGCTGCACGGCCGGAGGGCGCCCCGCCACCGCCGCGGTGTCCGCGAGGGACACCAGCGTGGCAGGGCCGGCCGCGCCCGGGCGCAGCCCGGCGCAGACGCTCTGGCCCGGTGACGGGGTCAGCAGCAGGGGAGGCTCGGCCGGCA
>NZ_JBEXOV010000145.1:0-13091 GCF_040611715.1 Streptomyces sp. NPDC006544
CATGTCGGAGACCGTGCGCGCCGAGTTCCAGGAACTCGTGCCGAACGTGGTGCTCCACGCGGCCCCAGCGGACGGCGGCGGTGAGCGGGCTGGTCACCGCGTCGCTGGCGATCCTGCTGGCCGTCTCCTCGTACGCGGTGCAGCTCACGTACAAGGACTTCTACGTCTGCTCGCAGGACGCCCTGACGAAGTCGGCCGAGCTCCGGTGCAACGACCTCCTGCCGGACAACTTCATCGGCAAGATGCTCCGCGTCCAGCGCTGACGCCGCGGCCCCGGGGGCCTTTCCGCTTCCGGGACCCGCCGGGCGGGTCCGGAAGCGCCGCCCACTCCACCCGCCCGACCGAGTCCGGCCCCCGGCCCCGCCGCGCACTCCGCCCGCCCGACCGGGTCCGGCCCCCGGCCTCCGGCTCGTTCCGCCTGCCGGGCCGCGCCCGGGGCCCGGGCAGCTCTGCGTGGGCGCACTCCGCGCTGCTCCGCCTGCCCGGTGGGCCGGGCTGCCCCGCCACCTCCACGTGCCGGCCTCCCGGCGGGAGGCCGGCACGGGCTCACTCCGCCTGTCTGCCGGCTACGGAACCGGCCGCTGCACGTGCCGGCCTCCCAGCGAGGCCGCAGCCCCGGGACCGGCTCACCCCGCCTACCCGCCCGCTGCGGCCCCGGCGGCTGCACGTGGGCGGACCCGCGCTGATTCGTCCGCTCGGTTGGCCGGGCTGCCCACCGGACGCCACACGCCGGCCTCCGGGCCGAGCGCGCGGCACCGGCTCACCCCGTTTACCCGTCCGCGCCCCAGCCCGGGCGGCTCCGCGCGCGGACTCCCTACTACTCCGTCTCCCGACCGACCCGACTGCACCACCAGCACCGCCGGCTTCGCCAGCAGGCCGGGAACGCGGCACCGGCTCACGCCGCCCGCACGGGCAGCCTGCGCCCCGTCAGCTCCACGTGCGCGGACTCCGCGCCTCCGCCTGCCCGATCAGCCCGGCTGCCCGGCTGCCCGCCGACTGCGCCTGCCCCGCCGACCCGGTTGCCCGCCAACCCCGTGGGCCGGCCTCCCGGGCGGGGAGGCCGGGGCCGGCTCACTCCGTCCGCCCGGCCGGCCGCGGTCCCGGCGGGTCCGTGTGCGTGGGCTCCGGTCCGGGTTTGCGGCGGGCCAGGACGCGGGCTCCGGTCACGGGCGGCGCGAGCGGGCGCGGGGGCGCCGTGAAGGGCGTCGGCGGCTGTCCGGCGGTCGGCACGGGCGCGGCCGGAGGCGCCGGGGTCGTCGGGGTCGTCGGGAGCGCCGACAGCGGGATCGGGGTCAGGTCCAGCTTCAGGCCGGGGACGACCAGCACCGAGCGCTTCGCCGGCGTCGGCGCGGGCCCGGACGGCTCCGGTGCCGTGGCCGGTGCCGTGCCCGATCCCGTGTTCGCCGCCGCCGGCACCGGCACCGGCACCGCCTGCGGGTGTTCCTCCGCCGCTCCCCCGGCGGCACGCTCCGGCGCCGAGGAGAAGTCCGGGATCAGGGTGCCCGCCGCGCGCCGCAGGGCCGCCCAGCGGACCTCCCGGACGCCGCTGTCGTGCCACCCGTCCTGGCCGCCCTCGTCGGCCAGGCCCCGCGCGGGCCGGTTGCGCCACGCGTGCACGGTCACGGCCAGCGGGACCGCGAGCGCCAGCGTCCAGGCCAGGGCCGCGCCGCCCGCCTGCCACCAGACAGGCCCGAAGGCGGCCAGCTCGCGCGAGCCGAGCGGCCCCGCGGAAGCCGCCGCGAGCCCGGCCGTCGCCAGGGCGCACACCAGCGCGCCCAAGGCCGCCGTGAGCGCGGTCTCCACGTACGAGACCTCGCGCGCCCGGCGGACCGCGAACCAGCCCACCGCCAGCCCGGCCACCAGCGGAACTCCGACTACGGACCAGGTCAGCGGCGTTCCGGGGCCCTCCGCGGGCAGCGCCGCGAGCAACGGGAAGCGGGGCAGCGCGGGCGAGCCGACCCAGCCGAGCGGAGTCGCCGCGGCTCCGGTGCCCAGCGCGAGGCCGGGACCGAGGGCGTAGGCGGCGCCCCAGACCACCGCGTTCGGGATCAGGGTGAGGGCCAGCAGCAGCACCGCGAAGCGGCCGGACCAGACTCCGGTCAGGGCCCCGAAGGAGCTCTGCACCTGAGCCCCGTGCCACGCGAGCGAAACGGCGACCAGCAGGGCTCCGCCGCCGAGCAGCACCAGGGCCCCGCCGGCTCCGGCGCGCAGCGCGAGCTCGTAGCGGGGGCGGGCGAAGCGGGCGGGCAGCGGCCCGAGCGGCCTGCCCCGGGCCTCCCAGACCCCGCCCGCGGCGGCGAGGGCGGCGACCAGCGGGAGGTGCCAGGCCGCGCTGAGCGGGTCGGCGGGCATCGGCCCGCCCGCCGCGTACACCGTGGCGAGGGTGCCGACGCCGAGGTAGCCGCAGAGCACGGCCGAGAACACGACCCCCGCGGGCAGCGGCTCCGCGCCCCGGTCCTCGCCGGCGCCGCTGCCGAGCCGGGCGGCGCGCCGGATGAGCAGCGCGGGCAGCGCGACGAGCAACAGCGGGGTCAGGCCCACGGGGGCGGGCACTGCGGAGAGGGTCTCGTAGCGCACCAGCTCGGTGCCGTGGGCGAGCAGCCACAGTCCCGCGGCCAGGTGGAGCGCGCCGCCGGGGCCGCTGTCGGGGTAGGGGGAGCTGATCCACAGCACGATGACGAGCACGGCGAGGAATCCGAGCCCCAGTCCCGCGGCCATGGCCCCGCCCATCACACAGGCGGCGGCCGCCGGTGAACGGCGCCGGGCGGGGGCCCCGGGGGGCGTGGGCAACGAGGTCCCGCGTTCGGTCACTTGGGTCACCCCGCCATGGTGCCAACGACACGCGCTATGGCCGGGTAACAGGCGAATGCCCGTGGTGTCGCTCAATATACGTTTATGTACTTTTTCGCTCAGGGCGTCCGGGTCGCGGGGAGTGTGGCATGACACAAAGCGTCACGGAGCTGAGCCTCCCCACCCCGAAGGAACGCAGGCGCCTGCGCGAAGCCGCCGGTCTCACGCACGAGGAGGTCGCGGCGGCGGTGGGCGTCACCGCGACCACCGTCCGCTCCTGGGAGACGGGGCGCACGGAGCCACGGGGCCGCAAACGGGAGGCGTACGCGAAGCTCCTGGGCCGGCTCACCGCCGACGCGGACACCGGGTCCCGGTCGGGGAAGGACCCCACCACCGCTCCGGCCGGCGGGGCCGCCGACGCAGGCGAGGACGCCGCCGCGGCCGGGGACGCCGAAGCCGCGACGCCCGTGGTGGGGCCGCAGGCCGCGACCGCCGGAGCCGACTCCGGTTCTGGGTCCGATTCTGTGCCCGATTCTGTGCCCGATTCCGTTTTCGCTGCCGATGTCCCGGCATCGGCAGCGGCGGCCACCGCGGCGGCGGACGGCATGTCGGGCGGGCCGGCCACGCCAACGGGAGCCCCTGCCGCGGACCCGGACGCCGCGTCAGCCCGCAACGCCGTCGAGACCGCCGAGACCGCCGACGGCCGGTTCGGTCCGCGCGGCCGCGGCGCGGCGCGGCCCGTCGGCGCGCAGACCCGGCCCAAGGCGGGCGCCAAGCGCGCCGCGAAGCCCCCGGCCGGGGCGCCCCGGCACGAGGCCAAGGCCACGGTGAAGACCGCCGCGGGCGGTGGCGGCGGCCTGGCCACCCTCCGCCCCGGCGCCCCGGTCCCCCCGAACAACCCGGGCACGGGCACGGGCGGCGGCCCGGGCGCGGGTACCGACCCGAACACGGATACTGACCCGAACGCAGGCACCGACCCGAACACGGGCACCGGCACAGGCCCGGCGACGGGCACCCGCGGCGCGAACACGGGCCACACCGGCCCGGGCCCGGGCACGGGCACGGGCACGGGCACGGGCAGCCCGAACCCGGGCAACGACCCGGCCGCGCGCACCACCGACCCTGACGCCCCCACCGACCCGACCTCGAGCACCCACCCGGGCACCACCGCCCCGGGCCCGATCGACCCGAACGCGACCGCCACCGACGCGGGCACCGCCGCCGCCCCCCGCGCGAACACCACCGACTCGGCCGCGACCGCCACCCACCCGGCCCCCCACTCGGGCCCGGACCGGAGCGGCCCGGCAAGCGGCACCGAGACCGAGTCCGAGACCGGCACCGACACCAAGACCGCCACCGGCCCGGAGCCGGGGTCCGGCGACGCGATCCCGGGCACGGAGGCCGGTACCGCCCCGCAGGGCCCCCGCGCCGACGCCGCCGCGTCCGCCTTCGACGCCCTCTACCGCCGCACCGCACCGGCCCTCACCCGCCAGGCCTACCTCCTCACCGGCCGCCGCGCCCTCGCGCAGGAGGCCGTCGAGCGCGCCTTCCAGGAGGCGTGGGGCCGCTGGCCCGCCGTCGCCACCGACCCGGATCCGGTCGGCTGGGTGCGCGCGGCCGCGTACGAGTACGCGCTCTCGCCCTGGCACCGGTTCAGGCGGGCCCACAAGCACCCCGACAAGCCCCCGGCCGACACCGGCGACCGGATCCTCATGGACGCGATGCTCGCGCTGCCGCCCACCCACCGCCGCACCGTGCTCCTCTACGACGGCGTCGGCCTGGACCTCCCGGACACCGCCGCCGAGACCGAGGCCTCGACCCCCACGGCCGGCGGCCGCCTGGTCAACGCGCACGCCGAACTCGCCGACCGGATCCCGGCGCTGGCCGCCGCGGCTCCCGAGAAGCAGTCCGCGCTGCTGCGCGAGCAGCTCGGCACGCTGACGCCGGCCGTCCCCCTGGAGCCGCGCGCCGCAGCCGTCGTACGGGCGGCCGCCGAGGGCCGGGCGCGGCGGTGGACGCGGGCGGCCCTGGGGCTGACGGCGATGATCGCGGTCGCGGCGGCGTACACGGCGTCGACCGCACCGACGGAGTACGTGCCCCCGCTCGCCCCCGGCGCGAACGTGTCGGGCGTGCCCCCGCACAGCGGCCCGCAGCAGCTCTCCGACGAGAGCCGCCAGTTGCACGAGAAGCTCCGGTCCGACCCGGCGGCCGGACCGGCGCGGGTCTCGCCCAAGGCCGAGTGAGGCCCGGGGGCCTACGGAAAACGGGCGTGGCCCGCACCCCTTCACAGGGTGCGGGCCACGCCCGTCACTGCCCACGGGGCCGCGTACGCAAATCCGTACGGTGCCGCGTGCCGACTGCTGTTACTGCTGTTACTTCTATTACTGCTGCGACTGCGCGGCGCTCAGGATCTCGCGCGCCAGCTTGGCCGTCTCGGTCGGCGTCTTGCCGACCTTGACGCCGGCGGCCTCGAGGGCCTCCTTCTTGGCCTGCGCGGTGCCCGAGGAACCGGAGACGATGGCGCCGGCGTGGCCCATGGTCTTGCCCTCGGGGGCGGTGAAGCCCGCGACGTAACCGACGACCGGCTTGGTGACGTGCTTGGCGATGTAGTCCGCCGCACGCTCCTCGGCGTCGCCGCCGATCTCGCCGATCATGACGATCAGGTCGGTGTCGGGGTCCGCCTCGAACGCCTCGAGGGCGTCGATGTGCGTGGTGCCGATGACCGGGTCGCCACCGATGCCGACGGCGGAGGAGAAGCCGAGGTCACGGAGCTCGTACATCATCTGGTAGGTCAGCGTGCCCGACTTGGACACGAGACCGATGCGGCCGGGCTTGGTGATGTCGCCCGGGATGATGCCGGCGTTGGACTGGCCGGGGGTGATCAGACCCGGGCAGTTCGGGCCGATGATCCGCGTCTTGTTGCCCTTGCTGGTGGCGTACGACCAGAAGGCGGCGGAGTCGTGCACCGCGATGCCCTCGGTGATGACGACGGCCAGCGGGATCTCGGCGTCGATCGCCTCGACCACGGCGGCCTTGGCGAACGCCGGCGGGACGAAGAGGACGGAGACGTTGGCGCCCGTCTTCTCCATCGCCTCGGCCACGGAGCCGAAGACCGGGATCTCGGTGCCGTCGAAGTCGACGCTGGTGCCCGCCTTGCGCGGGTTCACGCCACCGACGATGTTCGTGCCGTCAGCCAGCATCAGCTTGGTGTGCTTCATGCCCGTGGCACCGGTCATGCCCTGGACGATGACCTTGCTGTCCTTGTTGAGGAAGATAGCCATGTGAGTCTGTGACCTCTGCCCTTACTTCGCAGCCGCGAGCTCGGCGGCCTTGTCGGCCGCGCCGTCCATGGTGTCCACGCGCTGGACCAGCGGGTGGTTGGCGTCCGAGAGGATCTTGCGACCCAGCTCGGCGTTGTTGCCGTCGAGGCGGACGACCAGCGGCTTGGTGACCGCCTCGCCCTTGCTCTCCAGCAGGGCCAGGGCCTGGACGATGCCGTTGGCGACCTCGTCGCAGGCGGTGATGCCACCGAAGACGTTGACGAAGACGGACTTGACGTCCGTGTCGCCGAGGATGATCTCGAGGCCGTTCGCCATCACCTCGGCGGACGCGCCGCCGCCGATGTCGAGGAAGTTGGCGGGCTTGACGCCGCCGTGGTTCTCGCCGGCGTACGCGACGACGTCGAGGGTGCTCATGACGAGACCCGCGCCGTTGCCGATGATGCCGACCTCGCCGTCGAGCTTCACGTAGTTGAGGTTCTTCGCCTTGGCGGCGGCCTCGAGCGGGTTCGCGGCAGCGTGGTCCACGAACTCCTCGTGGCCCGGCTGGCGGAACTCGGCGTTCTCGTCGAGCGAGACCTTGCCGTCGAGCGCGATGACGCGGCCGTCGGCCACCTTCGCCAGCGGGTTGACCTCGACGAGGAGCGCGTCCTCGGCGATGAAGGTCGCCCACAGGGTCACCAGGATCTCGGCGACCTGCTCGGCGACGGCCTCCGGGAACTTCGCCTGGGCGACGATCTCGCGGGCCTTCTCGATGGTCACGCCCTCGTTGGCGTTGACCGGGACCTTCGCGAGGGCCTCGGGGGTCTTCTCCGCGACCTCCTCGATGTCCATGCCGCCCTGCACCGAGGCCATGGCCAGGAAGGTGCGGTTGGTCCGGTCGAGGAGGTAGGAGACGTAGTACTCCTCGGCGATCTCGGGAGCGGTCTCCGCGATCATCACCTTGTGGACCGTGTGGCCCTTGATGTCCATGCCGAGGATGTCCGTCGCACGAGCGACGGCCTCGTCGGGGGTGGCGGCGAGCTTGACGCCACCGGCCTTGCCACGGCCGCCGACCTTCACCTGCGCCTTGACGACCGACTTGCCACCCATGCGCTCGGTGGCCGCTCGGGCTGCCTCAGGCGTGTCGATGACTTCACCGGCCAGCACCGGTACACCGTGCTTGGCGAAGAGGTCCCTCGCCTGGTACTCGAACAGGTCCACGCGCGTCCGTCCCTTGTCTTCAAAAGATTCGCAGTGATTCGCGGTTTTCTGCTATCTGCGTGGGCGTGCCGCGGAGGGCAACGTGACGGCGCTGTCACAAGGAAGGCGCACACGGTGACCGTGGACGCGGCATGTCCGTCCCGCAGGTTATCCCCGTGGGACGTAGGTCCCTAAATCGCAGATCACACCTGAGCGGTGATACCTGTCACAGATCGCCTCACGGTTGAACTGCGTCTTCGTGCGATCCGCCGAGACCGGAGCGCCGTGACGGGCACCGGAGCCGCCCCGGGACAAGCCCCCGAACGGCCGTCCCGCCGGGTCCCGGACGACCGTCCCGCCGGGTCCGGGACGGCCGCCGCGGCCGCGCCGGGAGCCTCGTACGGACGGTGCGTTCAGGAGGCCGGGACGGGCGCGGGAAGGGGCCTCTTCTCCAGGGCGGCGGCCATCACGTCCGGAAAGAGGTCGGGCGTGCAGGCGAAGGCGGGTGCGCCCAGCGCGCCGAGCGCGGCGGCGTGTTCGCGGTCGTAGGCGGGCGCGCCCTCGTCGGACAGCGCGAGCAGCGTCACGAACTCGACGCCCGCGCCCTTCATCGCGGCGACCCGCTTCAGCATCTCGTCGCGTATCCCTCCCTCATAGAGATCACTGATGAGGACGACGACCGTGTCGGCAGGACGGGTGATCCTCGACTGGCAGTAGGCGAGCGCGCGGTTGATGTCGGTGCCGCCGCCGAGCTGTGTGCCGAAGAGCACGTCGACGGGGTCGTCGAGCTGGTCGGTGAGGTCGACGACGGCGGTGTCGAAGACGACCAGGCGGGTCGAGATCGACCGCATGGAGGCGAGGACGGCGCCGAAGACCGAGGCGTAGACCACGGACGCCGCCATCGAACCCGACTGGTCGATGCAGAGGATGACGTCCTTCTTCACCGACTGGGCCGCACGGCCGTAGCCGATCAGCCGTTCGGGGACGACGGTGCGGTACTCGGGGAGGTAGTTCTTCAGGTTGGCCCGGACCGTGCGGTCCCAGTCGATGTCCGCGTGCCGGGGCCGGCTGATCCGCGCGGACCGGTCGAGCGCGCCGGTGAGGGTGGCCCGCGTCCGGCTCGCGAGCCGCTTCTCCAGTTGCTCGACCACCTTGCGGACCACCGCCCGGGCGGTCTCCCTGGTGGTCTCGGGCATCGCCTTGTTGAGGGAGAGCAGGGTCCCCACGAGGTGCACGTCCGGCTCCACGGCCTCCAGCATCTCCGGCTCCAGCAGCAGCGCGGACAGGCCGAGCCGCTGGATCGCGTCCCGCTGCATGATCTGGACCACGGAGCTGGGGAAGTAGGTGCGGATGTCACCGAGCCAGCGCGCCACCTTCGGCGCGGACCCGCCGAGCCCGGCCGAACGCTCCCCCGCCCTCCCGCGCCCCCCGCCGTCCCCTCCGTAGAGCGCCCCGAGCACGCCGTCCATCCCCGCGTCCGCCCCGCCCAGCGCGCACCCGGTGCCGTCGGCCTCGCCCCCGAGGACCATCCGCCACCGCCGCAGCCGCTCGTCGGCCCCGCTCACGCCACCGTCACCCATCTGCCCGTCCCCGCTCTCGTCGCTCTCGTCGCTCTCGTCGCAACAGTTCGTCGTCACATCCGGCCGCGCCCGCGCCGGCCGGCCCCGCCCGGGGGCGCCGCGGCCGGGCCCTGGAGCCGGGCCTGCGGCCCCCGCCCCGCTCAGGCCGCCGCCCCCGCCAGGAGAAGGCGGACCAGGTCCACCACCGCGTCCGCGCGGCCCTCGTCCAGTTCCGGGGCGAAACCGGCCGCGCCCGCTCCCGCTCCCGCAGCCGCCGCGTGCGCGCCCCCGCCCGAGGGACCCCGCCGGGCCAGTTCCCCCAAGGTCCGCTTCACGCCCGGCTCGTACGCCCCGAAGGTCCGCCGCAGCAGCGGCAGTACGTCGACGAACGCCCGCTCCGGCACCGACACCAGCCAGGCGTCGATCAGCCCCAGCAGCCGCTCGTCGTGGACCAGCAGGGTGCCGCCGCCCGCGCCGCCGCCCGCGAAGCCCTCGATCCAGCCCGCCGCGTCGGCCGGAGCCGAGGCCGGGGACAGGGAGAGCCCCATCAGCCGGGCCGTCTCCTCGGGCGGCAGGCGCCCGTCGTCGAGCAGCAGCCGGGCGGCCCGGCCGCGTATCAGCCCGGGGACGGTGTCCCGCCCGGCCAGCGTCCCCAGCACCGCCGACCAGCGCTCCCGCAGGCCGTCGGTCCCAGCGGTGCCCAGCAGCCCGATCGCGCCGTGTACGGCGTCCACGTGCCCGCGCAGTTCGGCCGCCGCGTCGGCGTCCAGCCCGGCCGCGCAGGCGGGCGGCAGCGCCACGCATATCCGCTCCGCGAGCCCGGCCGCGACCGTGCCCAGCGCCGCCGCGTCGGTCCCGCGTACGTCCCCGTACCGCAGCGAACGGGCCAGCGCGGGCAGTGCCTTGGCCAGGCCGGCCACATCGGTGTCCAGCGCGGCCCGGTCGGCGAGCGCCCGCAGGACGGCGGGCAGCGCCTCGGAGAGCCCGGCCAGCAGGCAGCGCTCGGCGAGCGCGGTGACCGCGCCCAGCTCGTCGGCGCCCGCCGCTTCGGCCTCGGCCCTGGCCGTGGCCGCCCCGAGCACCGTCGTCCCCCAGATGCCGGCCTCGGCCACCCGCACGGCGAGCTCCGGCTCCCAGCGGAGCCGCCAGGTCTCCCGGAAGGTCCCCGTGCTCCCACGCGAGGCCACCGGTACGCCCCAGTCGATGCCGAGCAGCCGCAGCCGGTGCAGCAGCAGGGACTTGGCCGCGTCGGTGTCCTTGCGCAGGTCGAGCTCCAGCTCCCGGTCCTGCGCCTCGGCCTTGAGGCGCAGCGAGCGCTGCTGGCGGGTCATGTCCCGCTGGAGCGGGACGACGGGCGCCGCGTCCGGGACCTCGCCGAGCACGTCCCCCACGACGAGCCGGTCCTCGATCAGCGCGAGCGGGACGTCGGAGCCCTCGCACATCACCGCCCGGACGGCCTCCAGGGTCTCCGTCAGTCCCGGCACCGGCCTGCCCCGCATCGCGGCGAGGGTGTCGGCGAGCCGGACCGCTTCGATGACGTGCGCCGAGGAGACCTGCCGGTCCTCCTCGCGCAGCAGGCCCGCGACCTTGGTCAGCCACCGCTCGACGGGCCGGTCCCGGGCCGCGAAGAGGTGCGCGTACCAGCCGGGCGAGGTGATGCCTGCCCCGTAGCCGCCGGCCCGTGCGAGGCGGCGGTGGGTCCAGGGGACCCAGGTGGTCTCCACCTTGACCTTGGGCAGTTTGGCGAGCAGCGCCTTGTCCGCGGCCGCGGTGGTCCTCGCCCGCAGCGCCGGGACGTGCCACGCCCCGCAGACCACGGCGTACGCGTCGCCGAACTCGCGGCGGGCGGCCCGCATCCGCTGCCGCATGTACGCCTCGCGCACCAGGTCCCGGTGGCCGCCGGCGCCGTACTCCTCGCGGAGGGCTCCCATGGCCTCGCCGACGGCCTCGAACGCGCCCAGCGGGTCGCCTCCGGCGCCGGCCTCGCCCCGGTGCTCGACGACGTCCTCCCACCAGCGCTCGGGATCGTCGTACCCCGCGGCCTCGGCGAGGACGCCGAGCGGGTCGAGCCGCACGGAGTCCAGCGCCTCCCCCTGGTGCTCCTCCCGCTGGTGCGCCTCCCCCTGGTGTTCCCCGTCCCGGCGGTCCTCCTTCCCCTCCGTGCCGTCCGTCGCCCCGCCCGCCGGCGCCAGGGAGTGTGCGGCGGGCAGGTCGATGAACCGGACCGGTACGTCCCGTGCCTGCGCCCACCGGATGGCCGCCCATTCCGGGGAGAAGCCGGCCATCGGCCAGAACGCGGCCCGCCCGGGATCGTCGGCGACGTGCGCGAGCAGCGCGACGGGCGGCCGCATCCCGGGGTCCGCGGCCAGCGCCAGCAGCGCGTCCCCCTCCGGCGGGCCCTCGATCAGCACGGCCGCCGGCCGCGCCGCGTCGAGGGCGGCCCGCACGGCGCGGGCGGAGCCGGGGCCGTGGTGCCGCACGCCCAGCAACAGCGGCCCGCGCGCCTCGGTCCGCGGGCTCATGCCGTCACCTCGCGGCAGGCGCGGTAGAAGTCCTTCCAGCCGTCGCGCTCGCGCACCACGGCCTCGAGGTACTCCTGCCAGACGACCTTGTCGGCGGCCGGGTCGCGTACGACCGCCCCGAGGATCCCGGCGGCCACGTCGGAGGCGCGCAGCACTCCGTCCCCGAAGTGGGAGGCCAGGGCGAGGCCGCCGGTGACCACCGAGATGGCCTCGGCGGTGGAGAGGGTGCCGCTGGGCGACTTCACCTTCGTGCGCCCGTCGTCGGTGATTCCGCCGCGCAGCTCGCGGAAGACGGTGACGACGCGGCGGATCTCCTCCAGGCCCTCCGGCGCGGCCGGCAGGTCGAGGGCACGGCCCATCTCGTCGACGCGGCGGGCCACGATGTCGACCTCGGCGTCGGCGGTGGCGGGCAGGGGCAGTACGACGGTGTTGAAGCGGCGGCGCAGCGCGCTGGACAGCTCGTTGACCCCGCGGTCGCGGTCGTTGGCGGTGGCGATGAGGTTGAAGCCGCGCACGGCCTGCACCTCCTGGCCGAGCTCCGGTATCGGGAGGGTCTTCTCGGACAGGACGGTGATGAGGGAGTCCTGGACGTCGGCCGGGATGCGGGTGAGCTCCTCGACGCGGGCGGTCATCCCCTCGGCCATGGCCCGCATGACGGGGCTCGGCACGAGGGCTTCCCGGCCGGGGCCGTGCGCGAGGAGGCGGGCGTAGTTCCAGCCGTAGCGGATGGCCTCCTCGGGGGTGCCGGCGGTGCCCTGGACGAGGAGGGTGGAGTCCCCGCTGACGGCGGCGGCGAGGTGCTCGGACACCCAGGTCTTCGCGGTGCCCGGGACTCCGAGGAGGAGCAGGGCGCGGTCGGTGGCGAGCGTGGTGACGGCGACTTCGACGATCCGGCGCGGGCCGACGTACTTGGGCGTGATGACGGTGCCGTCGTCGAGCGTGCCGCCGAGGAGGTACGTCGCCACGGCCCACGGGGAGAGCTTCCAGCGGGTCGGGCGGGGCCGGTCGTCGGCGGCCGCCAGGGCTTTCAGTTCGTGCGCGAAGGCGTCTTCGGCGTGCGGTCGCAGCGCCTCGGTGGCGGTCTCGTTCTCGGTCGTGGTCATGGGTCCCCCTCCAATGCCTCGCAGCCGCTTCCGACTGCTGTGACCACGATGCACCCGACCACTGACAACGGGCCCCGGGAGAAGCGTTGTTGCAGGTCAGGGCAATTGTCAGTGGGGGTCTCTACGGTGGGACACATGACTGAGCAGGGGGTCCGCTGGACAGCGGAACAGGTACTGGCTCTGGCTCCTGACGACGCGTCACGCAAGGCGGGGGCCAGACTCGGCGGGGCGGGGCCGTGGTCGCAGACCGGAGGTTCCGCTTCCGGTGCGGTGTGGGGTCTGTGCAAGGGCAGCGGCAGCAAGCCGTACCGGACGGTCGTCGACCTGACCGGCCCGGCGTACAAGTGCTCCTGCCCGAGCCGGAAGTTCCCCTGCAAGCACGCGCTGGGGCTGTTGTTGCTCTGGTCGGCGGAAGGGATGGGTGATGCGGGAAAGGGAGCAGCAGGGGGATCGACGGGGGGATCGACAGGCGCGGGGGACGAGGCGTGGGCCGGGGCTCCGGACTGGGCGGCCGAGTGGCTGGCGGACCGGGCGGCGAAGGCCGCCCGGTCCGGGGGCGGGCGGGCCGCGGCGGGCGGCCCGGGGGGCGCGGGGGGCGGGCCGCGCGGGGGCGGGCGGGGGGCGGCGCGGGGGGGGGGCGGGGGGGCCGGGCGGGCG
>NZ_JBEXOV010000146.1:0-12537 GCF_040611715.1 Streptomyces sp. NPDC006544
GCGACGTCCGCTACCGCTTCGTCATCGACGCCTCGACGATCTGATCCCGCTCGCCCGGCACCGGCAGCAGTGGCCGGACCACCGCCCACTCGGCGTCCGACAGGTCGGTGGGATACCGACGCTCGCGCGCCCCGTGGTCTCTGGCGTTCCCGAACCTGTGAGCCCGACAGTCACATGCGAGAGTGGCTGAAGTGGACCCCACTCCCGCGTTGCCGTAGACATGCGAGAACAGGGCCTCCTGGACCGCACGTTGGATTTGACATCCTTCGAGCTACCAAGAGGCCCTGCTCTCATGCACGGCAGCCGCCGCAGTCACCCGATCGACTGACTTCTCGACGAGATCGGGACGACGGCAGTCGCGTCGCTTCTCGTGATCGCTGGGACGGACAAATTCGCACTGCCATCCAGGTAGACGGTCGGCTTGGTGACGCCCCGAGGCCGCCTCGCGGGTTTGAGCCCGGTGCCGCGACTGACGAACCTGGCGAAGAGCCGTGTCCTACCGGCTCGAGGCGCGGCCAACAGCCCCCGCTACGTCCTACTTCTCCTCCGGCTCCCAGGCGCGGAGCAGGTCGAGCAGCCCTGCGTCTCCGTCAACGTGCAAGGAGTCCGCCTGGATCCGGTCGTACAGGTAGAGGACCAGCTCACTGGCCGTGCCGTGGACGGAGGCGCCGGCTGCGTCCGAGTCTTCGCCGGTCGCGGCGGTGGGCGCGGGGATGCGGGTGGTGCGTGCGCCGTCGCCGTCGACGGTGAGGCGCCAGGAGCGGCCCTCGGCGGCGTGGAAGTCGAAGGCCGTGGGCTTGTGCGGCCAGGCACTCGGCGTTGCGCAGACGGTGAACAGGAACTCCTCCACACCGTCGAGTGCCAGCTCGACCGGCAGCGGCTGCGGGGCGCCCCCGGCGAGCTGGGCGTCGTAGGTGTGCACCGCGGTCTCCTGGACCCGGTGCCGGGCGGTGCCTCCGGCGGTCTGGGGTGACTGCGACGCGGGCCACCACGTCCAGCAACCGCTCTCCGGTCCCGCCGCGCGCAGGGCGCCCAGCAGCAGCTGCGTCGACGCGTCCAGCCAGGCCAGCAGGGCCTCACGCTCCTGCGGCACTTCCAGCGCGGCGCGCGCGGCGACGGCCTCGGCCGGGGGAGCGTCGGCAGACCCCGCGCCGACGATGGCGGCCCAGAAACGGTCTCCCCCACCCAGGTGCTTCACCAGATCGAAAAGCGTCCACCCGGGGCAGGTCGGCACCTGCGCGTCGAGACCGGGAGCGGCGGCGACCACGGCGCGGAAGACGGTCGACCGTTCATCGATCAGTCGCAACAGGTCAGGGAACTCGAGATTCTTTTCCACCCCGGATGTCTATCACCGTGCTCGGGTGAGCGGACAGCGATTTTCACAGTCGCCGCCGGTTGGCCATTGCGGACGTCCTCGCCTCCCACCGCCCGGGTGACAAGCTGCGCACTGCTGCGAGGACGCTGGTGGTGGCGGTACGCCAGGCGTCGTGCCTGTGGGTGCTCTGGCCTCGCCGTGCGGCCGGGCACCTCGGCGACGTGACGTCCACCCGGTGCGCGCGGTCATGCCGCCGCTCGATGTGAAGGACGCGGAGGTGACGACGGCGGGGGAGGACCGGTCGGGAGTTCAGGTGACTCCCGTTCGACCAGCACTCCTCAAGTTCGGAACAACAACAGCCACTTACCCGAATCTGTCGACGGCTGCCAGCCTCCGGATCTCGAAGTCGGCAACCGTGCCCCGGGCCCTTCCGTCCGGATCGTTCAGCGGCCTGGGCGGTCCGTACGTTCGAGCACACCGAGCTCGAAGGACGAGAACGGCACGCGCCGGGTACGGGGCAGGGACACCTCTACCAGTCGGCCGTCATGGATCATCCACAGCCCGAAGCAGTCGTCGTCCTGGTCATGGACCAGGACCTGGACCGACCCCGGGTTCGGCCAAGGCAAGGATTCCAGGTGCGCCAGCAGCCCGGTCCAGGCGTTGCTGCGGCCGAACTGGACTACCCATGCGTAGCATTCCTCGGACGAGCCGGTCCACCCACCGAACATGTGGTCGTCCACTCGCCGAAAGCACTGGTGCCACTGCCTGCTCTCGTCGGGCCGGGTAAGTGGTTCCATCACTGCCTCGGCCCCACGCGCCAGCACGATGACCTCTGCATCTCTGCTCATCGACCCAGCTTTCCAGTTGCCGGACCATGTCGCACGTGACTTTGCTTCCGCTGCGCCCAGCCCTACGACACCTTGCCTGCGGGCAGAAGCCGCAGGGGAAGCCAGCCAGCCATGTGGGCGGGCTGTACAGGACGGGTGAAGTCGACCGCGCCAGGGCGGGGCGTGTCGTTGACTACGCATGCATGATGACGGGATGAACCGTAGTGACCGTAGTGACCAGAGCGAAGAGCGCTTCCACGTCATCGTGCTGTCGAACTTCGCGAAGGGCTTCGACAAGTACGCTTTCGCCTACGGTAAGGCGGGGATTCCGGAGAGCACCTATCCAGACCGGTTCCACCTGTTGACCCGTGCGGAGCTGGGAATAGGCATCGGCAAGGCACGACGCCTGCTGGACCGTCTGGCCATAGCGGGCGACCGGCTGCTGGTGCTGGAAACCACGGTGAACCCCGACAGGCTGGTTCCCAACGTGTCGACCGGCCTCGGCATGGAACTGCACGAGGCTCGGATCCGCTTGTCAGCCGTCCATGAACTCGACCAAGTGGGAGACGAGTTCACCCTCCGCCCGACAACCGTCGAGGATGCGATGGCGGCCTCCCTGCACCTGCACGGATCGGCAGTGCGTCGCTACGCCGACACCCGACCGCGCTCGGTCTCGCTTCTGCCGGTCGCCTCCGCCTGCCAGGCCCGGTGCTCGTTCTGCTTCTCCTCGGCTTCGATCTCCAGCGACCAGGCACCCGCGCGGGTCCCGTGGGACGCGGTCGCCCGCTGGCTGGAGCGCGCCCGGGTGGCGGGTGCCGAGCGCGCAGTGATCACCGGCGGCGGGGAGCCCACGCTCATACCGTTCGAACAGCAGCTGCGACTGGTGTCCGCCTGCTCAGCAGCCTTCCCGAAGGTCGTCCTGATCACCAACGCGCACACCCTGGCGAAGGGCCGGCACGCTGACCGGGCGGCCCGACTCGCAGCCCTGAGCGCCGCAGGCCTGAGCGTGCTTGCGGTCTCCCGGCACCATCAGGACGACGTCGTCAGCGAGCGGCTGATGATGCTGGGCACGCCGGTGAGCTCTGTGATCGACACCTGGCGTGTGGAACGCGACCGCTGGCCGGGGCTGCGGATGAGGCTGATCTGCGTACTCCAGTACGGCGGCGTCGCCGACGCGGCCGGCGTCGCCGAATACCTTTCGTGGGCCGCGGCTCTCGGGGTCGAGGAAGTCTGCTTCAAAGAGCTCTACGTCTCCACGAGCACCGAGTCGCTCTACTTCGACCGCGCCGCCAACGTCTGGAGCCGGGAGCACCAGGTTTCGCTGTCCGTCGTCACGCGGTTCGCCGAGCAGCACGGCTTCGAACTGGCGAGCCGTCTGCCCTGGGGAGCGCCGGTCTACGACGGCAGCTGGGACGGGCGGCCAATGCGTTTCGCCGCTTACACCGAGCCCAGCCTGCTCTGGGAACGCACCAGCGGAATCGCACGCAGTTGGAACGTCATGGCCGACGGACGCTGCTACGCCTCCCTGGAGGACCGGGCCAGCGAGATCGTTCCGGAAGGTGCAGAGGCATGAGGTTCGACGAGTTCCAGGAATTCCGGCAGCGGCAGCTCAGTGCGTCCTCGTCACTCCTGGACGCCGCCGAGACCAACGTGTACCGGGCGCTTGCTCCGATGCGACCCGAACCGCCGACCGACATGAGTACGGTGCACCGGTGCGATCTCGCCCGGGCCTGGCTGCGGCGCTTCGAGCTGCCGGAAGAGTGGTCCGGCCGCGCCATGGTCTGTCGCGGGGTCCGTCACGGGCTCGGTGTGGTGTTCCACTGGCTGCGCTCCGTACGAGCACGGCTGTGGCTCCCCAGTGACGTGTACCCGGTCTACTTCGAGCTGGCCCGCGCCGCGGGCCTCGCGCCCGCGTCCTACCCGACGCTCCCGGCGCCGGCCCTGCCGAACTCGTCGGCGGACGACCGGCCCGAGTACCTGCTGCTCGCCAACCCCAGCAAGCCGCTTGGCCGGTACCTGTCCGATGCCGAGTGCGACGCGGTGCTTTCGTGGTTGCGGGAATCACCACGCCGACGCGTCCTGATCGACAGCGTCTACGACCTGGGAACTCCGTTCGCTTCCGGTACGCGGCGCCTGCTAGACACCGGTCGTGCGGTCCTGCTGCATTCGGTCACCAAGGGGTGGTTGTGGCCACGCACGTTCGGCGTGGCCCTGCTGGGTCCGGCGCATGGCGACTTGGCCGAGGCGTTCCGGGCGGAGCCGCCGACGTCGGCACAGTTGAGGCTCGCCGATCGTCTGTTGACCGAGCACAGCGACGTGCCCCGCCAGGTCGTCGACGAACTGGCCGCACGGGCCGAGCGGTTGTTCGAACGACTGCCGGACGATGTGCTCGGGGCGATTCCCACGGCGAGCCGGACGTGCCCCGGCAACTACTTCTTCCCGGTTGAAATCCCAGCGGAGACCCTCCAGCGCGAGTGCGGCGTGCTCGCCATGCCGGTCAGCGTGTTCGGGGAGAGCAGTTGGTCCGGCTCCGTTGTGACCAGCCTTGGGGACGCTTTCGGCTCGACGTCGATGCCGGCGCGATGACACCACGCAAGAAGTCGGCCGCATAGGACGATGTGGACTTCTACGATCGAGAGAGTACGCGGCGCGTACCCATGACGTCCCTTCCCTCACCGCGACGACCACGACCCTGGAGCCCTGTGTGCCCACGATCAAGGTGTTACCGGCAGGGTTCGCCGTCGCGGCAGCCGGCGCAGCGGCGTTCTTCGGGTTCACCCAGCCCCCACCCGACCATCCTGTCGTCCAGCAGTCGACCGTCCACGACGAGAACGAATCACTCACAGCAGAGCGCATCGTCGAACTCGAGCGGACCAGGCAGATCCGCCCCGCCGGCCCCATCCCGGTCGACCAGAACGCCAACGTCATCGAGCCCAAGCGATAGCCAGATCTCCATCGGTGTAGAAACGCTGCGCTGCGGCCGTCGCTTGCCGTGCACCCTCTGGGACGGGTCGCCACCCCGCTCGGCTCTGCCCTCAGCCTCAGCCTCCGGCGGCGCCCGTCGCCCGGGCGCGCATGCAGACGCGCTGAAGGCCCTCGACGCCTCGTCGGCCGTGCGCCCGACCCCCGAGGCGCCCTCGCGACACTGATCCTGCCATCTTGTGGCCCACGTCACATGCGGTTCCTGTCAGCAATCGGAGCGGCGTTCCGTCAAGTCAGCGAGAGCAAGCGAACCGACAGAGGAGCAAGGGCATGAAGCACCGCATCGTCGTCCTCGGCGCCGGCTATGCCGGGGCGTACGCGGCCGGGAACCTGGCCCGCCGCTTGTCCCCGGCAGATGTCGAGATCACTGTGGTCAACACCGAGTCGGACTTCGTCCAGCGCTTGCGGCTGCACCAGTTGGCGGCCGGCCAGGAGATCGAGGCACCCCCGCTCGCCGACGTCTTCGCGGGTACGGGGATACGGCTGCGCGTGGCCCGAGTGACCGCCGTCGATCCGGAGCGCCAGGTCGTCGTCGTGGACGACTCCGACGGTGGCGGTGACGGTGAACTCGGCTACGACACGCTCCTCTACGCGCTCGGCAGCCAGGTCGCCGAGCACGGCGTCCCCGGGGTGGCCGAGCATGCCTTCGACGTCGCCGGCCGGCCCTCGGCACTGCGCCTGCGCGAGCGCCTCGACACCCGGGGTGACGGCGGGAAGGTGCTGGTCGTCGGCGACGGGCTGACCGGCATGGAGACCGCCACCGAGATAGCCGAGTCCCGGCCCGGCCTGTCGGTGACGCTGGTCGCCCGCGGCGAGCTGGGGGCTCAGCTCGGCGCCGGAGCACGCAACCATCTGCGTCAGGCCTGCGACCGGCTGGGCATCGCCGTCCTGGAGCACTCCAGCGTCGAAGCCGTCGAAGCGACTCACGTGCTGTGCGCCGACGGCGCTGCCCTGGCGTCCGACGCGACAGTGTGGACGGCCGGGTTCGCGGTCAACCCCCTCGCCGCCGCCGGCGGGCTGGAGGTTACCGGGAACGGCCGGATCGTCGTGGACGGCACCATGCGGTCGGTCTCGCACCCGAACGTCTACGCCGCCGGCGACGCCGCGTACGCGATCGGCGACAACGGTCGGCCGCTGCCGATGTCCTGTGCCTCAGCCGGCTACACCGGCATGCAGGCGGTCGCCGCCATCATGGGGCGCCTGACCGGCCGTAAGATCCCCCACACCAGGCTGGAGTACCTCGGCAACCACGTCAGCCTCGGGCGGCGGGACGGGATCCTGCAGATGGTCGACGACGAAGCGCGGGCCAAGCCAACGTACATGGGCGGCTGGAAGGCCGCCCGGATCAAGTCCGGCATTCTCAAGGCCTCGCTGTGGGCCATCTCGCACCCGACCTTCGCCCTGCCGAGGCGCAAGCACGGCCTGACCCCCGACCCGAATGCGTCGGTGCATACCCCCACCGCGAAGGCTGAGCAGGCCGCGAAGGCAGTTGCGTAACGACTGAGGGTGATCCGCATGGACAGCACAGCCATTGATCGTTTCGACACCGGTCGCTTCGAGGCCGGCCGTAACCGGCTGGCCGCGTTGGCGTACCGGATGCTGGGCTCCGCCGTCGACGCCGAGGACGCCGTGCAGGACGCGTTCTTGCGCTGGCAGGCCGCCGACCGGCAGCAGATCGACGCCCCGGAGGCATGGCTGACCAAGGCCGTCACCCATCTGTGCCTGGACCGGCTCCGCTCGGCACAGGCCCGCCGCGAGCGCGCCGCCGGCGCCTGGCTGCCCGAACCGCTCCTCGACGGCGACCCGATGCTCGGCCCGGCAGACACCTTCGAGCAGCGCGAATCGGTCTCCCTCGCCGTGCTCACTCTCATAGAGCGCCTGTCGCCCCTTGAGCGCGCCGTGTACGTCCTGCGCGAAGCGTTCTCCTACAGCCACGCCGAGATCGCCCAGATGCTCGACATCACCGAGTCCGCGAGCCAACAGCACCTCCATCGGGCCCGGCACCGGATTACCGCATCGCGCCGCCGCGGCGGCGGGGGTGAAGTCGATTCTGCATCCGCCCGCAGGATCATCGAGGAATTCCTCGCCGCTGCCACCTCTGGCCGCACCGAACGGCTGGTGGAGATGCTCACCGACGACGTGATCGCGATCTCCGATGGCGCCGGCCTGGCGGAGAAGCTGCTGCGGTACGACACCCCTCAGCGCGTGGCCGCCATCGCACGGAGCGGCTTCAAGCCCACGCCCGCGAAACGACGGCTTGCCGGCGGCGCCCCCGCCCTCCACTACGTGCTCGTCAACCGCGCACCCGCCATCCTCTTCGTGGTCGGGGAACAGGTCGTCGGTGCGGTGACGTTCGATGTCATCGACGGCAAGATCGCCACCGTGCGTGGTATCGCCGCCCCCACCCGTCTCACCCGCCTCGTCGAAGTCTGGCGGCAGCACAAGCCGGACGCGCCCCTCATGGCCCAGTGGTGATGGGCCCCGCGAGCACGCCCGACGCGCAGTACGGTTCGAGACCGGGGTCGTGGCTGGGGAAGTGTCGGGCCTGCGGGTGCGCCTGTCGTCGCCGGCCGCCCCACGGGGCGCTGGCTTGCGAGGTTCGGGCGGCGTGGGATCTGGCACGGGGTTGCGTACGCCGGCCCGGGGAGGCGTGCCCGTGCAACCGCTACGGCTGCGGCGGCGTCGTCCCGCCGCCCGGTGCCCTGGATACGGCGCGGCCGCCGGACCGGCAAGGAAGTGACCCTGATCCAGGCCCCTGACGGCCGACGGCGACGGTGCACGCTTCACTTGCCCGGCCCGGCCCCCGCCGCGGTAGGCAGGCCAGCGAACGCGCGCCCCGCGGGGGTACGTATGTTTCTCCGCGGGGAGCGAATCCTTTTGTGCCCGCCGCGTCTCTCATGAGTGTGCGGACGACCGGGTCCGCCCCATCCCACCGGAGGATCTCATGACCACTTTCCTCATTGTCGCGGCCGCCGTGCTGTTGCTGTGCGCGTGTACCGTGACCCTGATGCGCAGCAGGCGGCGTCGGCGTGGCTGACCACACCTGGCCCGGCGCGAGCCTGATCGCCGCGGCGCAGCGCGGCGAGGTGGAGGCCCTTACCGCCCTGGTATACGGCTCGTACCCCCACGTGCGTCGGTTCGCGCACACTCTGTGTTCCACGCCCCAGGACGCGGAGGACGCCGCTCAGGAAGCGTTGATCATCCTCTACCGCAAGATCGGCATGCTGCGGGCGTCCGGGGCGTTGGCGTCGTGGATGTTCCGGATCGTCCGCAACGAGTGCCTGCGACGCACCCGGGACCTGCTTCCCCGGGGACATACCACCTGGGACCACGGCGGATCGGGTCGCGACGACGGTCCGGGTCAGTACGAAGTGCCGGACGGGCACGACACGTCCGGCCCCACCGCACAGTCCGCCGAGGACGACGTCCTGCTGCGCCTGGAAGCCGAACGCGTGGCGGCCGCGGTCGCCGCCCTGCCACCCGACCAGCGGCAGGTGCTGGTCATGCGGGACATCCAGGGGCTACCCGGCCGTACCGTCGCACACCGACTCGGGCTGAGCACCGCAGCGATGAAGTCCCGCCTGCACCGCGCCCGTTCGACCGTACGTGAGGCACTGCGCGAGGAACCTGCACACACCAGGGGAGACGACGATGACACCTGAACCGACGACGACAAGCACCGCCCCGCCCGTCACTGCCGGCCGCGCGCCCCAACGTGGTGGCTTCGCCAGCACCACGGTCCCGCGCCACCTGGCCCGGGGCGCAGTCGGTTTCGCCGCCCTCGCCGGATCGCTGGCCCTGTTGCCCCTCACCGGCCCGGCGAGCCTGCTCCTCGCCCCGGTCGGCCTCATCGCGCTGCGCGGCTGCCCGATGTGCTGGGCGATCGGCCTGATGGAGACCATATCGGCAGGCCGGCTGCGCCGCTCCTGCACCGGGGGAGGCTGCGAACTGCGGCGCGCCTAGGGTCGGCCAGGCCATGCCCGAGGACGCGTGCGTGCCGACTCCCGGGGCCGGCCGACGCCTGCGAGCAGCACGGCGGCGTGGAGGGGACCGGGCGGCTGCGCGTGATCGGCCGCACGGTCCCGATGCGGCCCGATGCGGCCCGACGGGTCGCGGAGCACCTGGCCGCAGTCGGCCCCGACCACCCTGGGAGGGCGTGCGGTTCGCCGCGGCGCGGGGGGCCTGAGCCAATGCGGCCAAAGCATCCATCGGACTGCGGGAGCGGCGAGCCGGAGCAGCGGCCGGGTTCTCCGGTGAGCCGTACTCATCGCAGCGGAAGTGTCCAGAGAGGATGTCTGCCCCCGGACTTCGGACTTCGGACCTCCGACCTCGGACTGCGCGAGCTTCGCGACTTACTCCGTCGGCTTCCCTGTGCTGCCGGGGCTGTCCGTGCCGTACCAGGGCCGAAGCTGGAGGTACCTCTCCTTCATGGCCGGCCCGAGGTGCGCCTCGATGCCGTGGCCGGGTTGCCTTTCGTACGGGAGGTTGTAGAGGAACGAGGTCACGATGACCTCGATAGCCCCGGGTACACGACGCCGCGTCTCCTCCTCCAGAAACGCGAGGACCCGGCGCCAGTCGGGACCGTCCGGGTCGCCCTGCGCCAGGTACGAGCGCACGGTGTCCTGCACGACGTCCCAGAAGAACACGTGGGAGAGCACCTCGTGCTCGTTGAAGAGGTGGCACTCGTAGGCGTCCTCGAACCCGGGCACCTGAGCAACGAGGTCCTGCACGAGCTGTACGCCGGCAGCGTCCTTCTCGGCAGTCCCGTCCGCCTTGTGCTCGTCCCGCGCTTCGTTGTCGTGGGCCACCACGTGACGGGACGCTATCTCACCACGTCTCTCACCACGTCGGCACCACCCAGGCGCCCTCTTCCGCCTGGACCTGCGCGCAGCGGGTCTATTGAATCGGGACGGCCGAATATGTCGAGCAGGGAGCGGCACGGCCCGAGCTCAGATGTCGATCACCGCCACGGCGCCGCAACAGTGGAGGGTGACGTAGGCGTGATGGCCGTCGGGAGTTCCGCGATCCGGGTAGCGCTGCCACCGACGGCGATGGGGGTACCGATCACCTTGCCGGAGCTCGTGTCGATCACGGACACGGAGTTGGACGCGAAGTTCGTGACGTAGGCGCGGCGGCCGTCGGGGCGTACCGCGACATCGCTCGGCTTCGCGCCGACAGGGATGGGGCCGCCGACCACCTTGTCGGTCTTGGTGTCGATCACGGAAACGGTGCCCAACTGGTCGGTGACGTAGACGTGGTGCCCGTCGGGCGTCACCGCCACCCCGGCCGGGAAGTCGCCGACGGAGACGTGCAGACCGACGACGTGGTGGGTGCCCGTGTCGATCACCGAAACCGGGACGGGCCATCCAGTGGAGTTGGTGACGTAGGCACGGCGGCCGTCAGGAGTGACCGCCACCCCGGCCGGGCCGTTTCCTACGGCGAGCGGGATGCCGACCGCCTTGGCGGTCGTCGTGTCGATCACCGACACGTCATCGGACCCCGCGTTGGTGACGTACGCGCGGCGGCCGTCAGGAGTGACCGCCACCCCGACCGGCTGGCTGCCGACGGGGATCCGGCCGACCACCTCGTTGGTCGTCGTGTCGACCACCGACACCACGTCCCCTCGCGAGTCGGTGACGTAGGCGCGATGGCCGTCAGGAGCGACCGCCACCCCGACCGGGGAGCCGCTGACACGGACGCGGCCGACGACCTTATGGCTCAGGGTGTCGATCACGGACACCCTGAAGGAAGCGGATTCGGCAACATAGACGTGATGGCCGTCCGGCGTCACCGCGATGCCGACCGGTTGGCTGCCTATACGGATGAAGACGGGGTCGGTGGCTGACGTAGCCGCCCCCACCGGCACCAGCACACCGGCCAAGGCGAGCAGAACGGCCAGCGCGTATCGCGTCGCGCAGCGCCCGGCCCGGCCCGAGAGGACCGAATGGCGGCGGCGGCAAACGAGGCTACTCATAGCGGCCTCCTGTGCATGGTGCGTCAGGCGGACCGTGAAACGACGGCGCCCGGGCGCAGGGACACCGGTCGTGATGCGCTCTCCCTCCCCAGCATGACGCCTTCAGTGGCGCGTGCAACCGGTACTCACCGGGCGCGACAGGCCCTCGCAGGCGAGCAAGCTCGGTGAGCCGTGTGCGCGGAGCGGGGCTCGGTGTTGGGGGCGCCGGTGGATGACTCGTCGAGGATGCGTTCCTCCTCGGTGAAGGCAGAGAGGGGGGAGTGCCAGACACCCCAGGCGCTTGACTCGTCAAGTAGCGAGCTTCGGATCTCTGTGTAGCCTGTCGATCTGTTCGAACAGGCTGGGCTGGGGGGCGGAAGAGAGAGCGTGGATGTCGCGGGAACTCATGCTGCGATCGAGCTGCCCGAAGGGTCCTGGTGGGATTGGGACGTCGTCACCTGGGACGGCGGAGAGCTCAGGCTTGCCGCCGACTCTGACCTGACATACCACCATGGCTTGGAGTTGCGGTTCGGCGAGCCGCTCTTCGTCAGTTGCCCGTCGGCCTTTCAGGATCCGATTTTCCGTGCGCCGTCGTTCGACGAGGTCCTGAAGGTCACTCGCCAGCTCGGCTGCGAGCCGACCGTCGTGGTCGCCTTCGAGGCCGAGGCCGAGGCCGGCGGGCAAGAGACGGTGTCCTGCCTCATCGCCGCGGCGCGGCTCGACATCGTCCAGGAAGTTGTCCTTCGCTACTGGCGCCATGATGCGGGGCCTGGTCAGCGGTTCGCCCCCTGGGTGACGCCCCCAGCGCAGTAGGCGACGGCCCCGATCACGTGGCCGCTGCGTCCGCCTCGTCGTGCGAGGCGGACAAGGACTGTGCCTTACCTGCCACTACAAGCGCACACCCGAAGCCGCTACCGAAGCAGCCAGGCACCTCATCGGCGAACTCCGCTCGGCGGGCGACTGAACCGCCGCCAACAGTGCTCCTCTCGGGCACTGGCGCGTCGGCTTGGTCGTGCTGGCGCTCGCCAGCGGGCCGGAGGTGCCGGCCGCCGTGCGGGCCAGGTCCGTCCGTTCGTTCGCGGGGTGGGGCCGGCGCTGGGCGGCGGCGTGCGGTACCAGGCTCTTGCCGCCGCGCACGCCTCCGCCACGTACCCGTGTCCCCACGCCTGTGGCAGGAACATGGAGCCGAGCTCGGCCTCCGAGGCCCCGGGGTGGACGTGGACGGGACGTTCAGGGTCGCGACGGTCGAGCGTCACGATCCCGGTCATCGCTCCGCCGAGGTCGACCACGAAGAGGCCAGGGCGCCGCTTGGGCGCCAGGGGCGCCGAACAGGCGAACTCGGCGCGCTGCCGAGCGCCACCGACGTAGGGCCTGTGTGATGTCGTGATCATTCGGGAGCCTTCAGCAGGTCGTCGATCCAGATCATTGCGGCGCGGAGGTGGAGGCCGGCGAGGTAGCTC
>NZ_JBEXOV010000147.1:0-12440 GCF_040611715.1 Streptomyces sp. NPDC006544
TCATCCTCGACGATGTGGTGCAGGCAGATCAGGACGAGGTGATCGTCAGGATCGTGGTCCAGACGCACTGCGAGGGCACGCAGGGGTCGACCGCTTGCCAGGTCGAAGGGACGGTCGATCTCGGTCCTGACGATGTCGTATCCGGCCTGCTCGCGCGCAGCAAGGCGACCGCCCTCGGTCAGGTCCACCAAGGTGACCTCGACCTGCCAGGGGTCATCGACGATTTGGGCCGGTTCACCGAGCTCCGTGGTGACGAATCGAGTCCGCAGCACCTCATGCCGACGGACGAGGCCGGACAAAGCCGTCTCCAGGTGGCGCACGGCCAACGACCCTCGGACGCGGAAGCTCAGTGGGCTCGTGTACTCGGCACTGTTCGGGTCGAGCTGATGCAAGAACCACAGCCGGAGCTGAGCAGGGGACAGCGGGGCAGGCCCGGATCGTTGGGCCGGCTGCACCGTCGAGGGGGCAGTCGACTGAGGTGCCTGTGAGTGCCCGTCAGTATCTACCGTCACTAGCCACTTGTGCTGCTCGCTCATGGTGACCACTACCTGTTCCGTCAGGAGACTCTGAGGTTTCGTTAGGGGGCTCCGCACCGTGCTCTGTCCCGCGCGGAAGGGTGCGTGGCTCCGGTCCCACTGCAGTCCGAGGAAAGCCCCCGAGAAAGGCAATCCCATGCAGTGCCGGGTCCGCAGACGGCAGCCCGTTCGGCACGGCGGAGGTCATCACCTGGTGCGTCGGTAGGTATCGCTGGAATCTTCGCGTGCGCCTACGGTGCTCACGATCGTGGATGCCGCCCCAGGAAGGGCACTCGGCGATCGCTGCGATCGACGGCCGTGTCGGTGAAGCTGCACATCAAATTTGTACGTACCGGGAGCGGGGTCGCCCGAGGCAAAGAGGATCACGGCCTGTGTCCTCCGTCAACCCGGGGCTAGGGATGATGCGTCGAGGTCCCGCTCGTGCTGAGGCCCCGTCGCGGAGCAGCAACAGGGTGACTGCACTGCTCTGTTGGGACGGGCGGGCCGTCCCCCGACTCAACTCGCGTTTGAGTCTCGATTGATCTTGCCTGGCCGACTGTCGGTGTGTAAGCATCGAGATCCGAGCTCAGTAACATGTCACACTGCAATTTCCTTCTCCGGCTCGGGGCCTGTGGGGAGGGGCCGGGGCGACAAGTGTTTGCACCGATCGGAAACTGCGGTGGTGCCGTGCAAGACCGAGCGGGGCCGTCGTGGGCCTTGGCGCCGCCGCCGGGCCGCATCACGCGGGAGCGGGGAACGACATGCGTCGGCGTCCAAGTGATGCGGTGGAGAGGGGTGAAACGTTGCGTCATCGGCGACCCTCCTGAGGGTCCAGGGCAGTCTCAGAATCGGGGGATTGAATGGGAAGCAATCGTGTTACCGACAAACATTCCGGTCCTGCAGGAAGGAGCCAGGGGCCACCGACGCACCAGGGAGCGGGCGCCGTACCGTCTGCATTCGAGCTCCTGCTGCCCCGGCCCTGCACGGTGGACTCCGGGGCCTCCAGGCCAACGCGGCATCACCGTCTGCCACAGGAGTTGCTGTCACAGGTCGAAGCCTTCGCCATCACCCACGGCGCGAGCCGAACGGCCGTGCTGCTGACCCCCTTTCTCACACTGCTGCACCGTTACGCGGGAGACCGGGACATCTGCGTCGCCACCCGGTTGGACGACAGCCACGGGGCGAGCCCCTGGTCGGCGGACGTGCCTGTGCAGCTCCCGATGCGCGGCCACCATTCGGTCCTGGAGATACTCCGCGGCGTCGACGCCGCAATGGAATCGACGGCCATCGGCGACCCGGGCGGGTCACCGCTGCTCGCGGAGGCGGCGTGCTCATTTGGTCGAGGCCCCGCCGGCCGGGCCGTCGACGAGGGGAGCGGAGCCGAGCCAGGCCATCTGCTTTCCGTCGAGCTGCTGCACCTTGACCCCGCGCCGGGCGTGTCGAGCCACGGGCGAGGACCATCGAACCTCACGCTCCGCTGGTCCTGTGACCCCGTCGCTGTCGCGGAAGCCGCCCTACGCCGAATGCCCCACCACTACGAACAGTTGCTCCGTGCCGCCTTGGCCGAGCCACGCTGCCGGGTCGGAGACCTGCCGATGCTGCCGGCCGACGAGGCGCAAAGGTGCCTCAGCTGGGGTACGACGGAAGGCACCGAGCCGGATCGCACAGTTGTGGACCTCCTGGAAGAGACCGCCGCACGTGTGCCGAACGCGCAGGCCGTGATCTGCGATGACGTTCAGCTGACCTACACGGAACTTCTCGATCGGGTCGGGCGGCTCGCACGGCAGCTTCGCACCGCCGGGCTTCGCACCGGCATGCGCGTGGGCGTCCTCATGGAGCGCTCGGTCGGACTCCACATAGCACTCCTGGCCGTGCTGAGGGCCGGAGGTGTCTATCTGCCCCTGGATCCGCACCATCCGGCGCCGCGTATCTCCTCCATCCTTGAGGACGCCTCGGTCGGGTTCCTCCTGACGGACGAGCATCTGGGCACACCGTTCAGCGGCCCCGAGATCAGACTCGTGCACGTCGACTCCCGCGGTGCAGTCGACCTGCCGGTCGGCACGATGGGGAAACAGGACTTCCGCCCGACGGTGGATGACGTGGCGTACGTCGTTCATACATCGGGAACGACAGGCAATCCCAAGGGCGTTGAAGTCCCGCACCGTGCTCTGACCAACGTCTTGATGCATTTTGGCGCGGAGTTCGGGCTGGGGACAGGCGACACGGTGGCCGGGGTCACGACCGTGTCCTTTGACATCTCGATCCTCGAACTCCTCCTGCCGCTCGTCCGGGGCGCCCGGCTGGCTCTCCTGCCGCGAAGTGTGGCAGCGGACGGTGCGGAGCTTCGCGAGGCGCTGACGGCGTACGAAGTGTCATTCATGCAAGCAACGCCCATGACGTGGCGGCTCCTGCTCGATGCGGGATGGCAGGGAGAGCCGCGTCTCACAGCATTGAGTGGCGGGGAGACGACTCCACCGGATCTCGCTGCCGAGCTCTGCCGGAAGGCGGGCCGCGTCTGGAACGTCTACGGGCCCAGCGAAACCACGATCTGGTCCACCTCGCATCGCATCACTGAAACCAGCACGATCGTTCCCATAGGCCGGCCCATCGCCAACACGACCCTTCGTGTCGTCGACTCCGGAGGACAACTGGTGCCCATTGGGCTTCCGGGTGAGCTGTACATCGGTGGCACGGGGCTCGCACGGGGATACCTGGACCGTCCCGACCTCACTCGCGAACGGTTCGTCGCATGCCCGCAGGGCCCGGCACACGTCACGATGTACCGCACCGGGGACCTGGTGCGCTGGTCCGAACAGGGTGAGCTGGAGTTCCTCGGACGCATAGACCGCCAGGTGAAGGTCCGGGGCTTCCGGATCGAACTGGAGGAGGTCGAAGGCCGGCTCAACCTCCACCCTCTGGTGCGCCACGGCGTGGTCGACGTGCGCAGGAACAGTGAGGGTGACACGGAGCTCGTCGGCTACGTCGTCCTGGAAGAAGCCGCACCGCAAGCCTTGGCGGACATCCAGGCGTCGCTGGCTCGTCATCTGCCGGAATACATGGTCCCCAGGCCGCTCGTGGTGTTGCCCGAGCTGCCGCTCTCGATCAATGGCAAGGTTTTGCGTGACCGGCTGCCCGATCCCCGCAGCGTGCAACAGACCGGCGGCCCGATCCGGTATGCCGGCTCGCGCGAGCGCGAACTGGCCGCCATCTGGGCCGACGTCCTCGGAGTTCAACGAGTGTCCTCTGCCGCCGACTTCTTTGAACTGGGCGGCACCTCACTGCACGCGCAGCGCATTGCGACGCGGGTGAACGCGGCCTGGAAGGTGAAGGTCAGGGTGTCCACCGTGCTGAGGTATCCCACCGTCGCGGAGCTGGCTGCCTTTCTGGAGGGACAGGGCGTTGCCGCCCTTTGACCCTGCCTCGGCCCCGGTGTTGCGAACCGCCCCTCCGTCCGTCTCCCCGAAGGATCGAGCCATGCCCTCGACCGCCGAACAACTCGTCCAGTGGGCCCATGAGTATGTGCCGACCGAGCAGGACTTGGCCTTGTCGAGGCGGGCCCTGCAGGACACGGTGGCGGTGACGCTCGCCGCACGCCGGGACCCGATCCGGGGCGCTGTCGGCGAACTGACGGACGCGGGCCGATGGGCGACACTCGCCCACGTGCTGAGCTTCGACGACCTGCACATGCCTTCCACAACGCACATCGGCGCCATCTGCGTACCGACGGTGCTGGCCGTCGGCGGTGGTGCCCGCGAGTACCTCGGTGCGGCGGGTGTGATGGCACGGCTCGGTACGGTGCTGGGCTGGTCGCACTACGCCAGTGGCTGGCATGTGACATGCACCGCCGGCGCTCCTGCGGCTGCAGTCGGTGCTGCCTTGTCCCTGGGTCTCGATCCCCGTCAGACCGCAGCGGCCGTCGCCCTGGCGCTCCCTGCGGCCGGCGGTGTGCAACGTGCGTTCGGGACGGCCGGCAAGTCCCTGCAGGTGGGGTTCGCCGCAGAGGCCGGCGTACGGGCTGCCCGTCTGGTCGCGTCCGGGGCGGAGGCCGACCCGAGGGCTCTCGACCAGTGGCTCGGCCTGGTCGGCGGAGATCCCGCCCGGCTGGAGCTCTCCGGACCGGCGGTACCCGGCGGGCTGGCGACCAAGGTCTTCCCGTGCTGCTACTCGATGCAGCGGCTGATCAGCGCGGCCCGGCGGTTGCCGGCAGAGATCCCGGTGGGCGTGGCGATCGAGAGTATTCAGGTCACCACACCCGAAGCCACGGTCCGGCCGCTCATCTACGACCGGCCGCAGACCGGGATGCAAGGGCAGCTGAGCCTGAAGTACGCGATAGCGACCGCCATGCTGGACCGCAACCCGGACTTCGACAGCTTCACCACCGCTGCGGTGAACAGGCCGGCCGCTCAAGAGCTGATGAGCAGAACGACGGTCGAACTCACCGCGGGTGGGGCGGGATTGCTCGACGGCGATGTACACATCTCCGTCCGGTTGAGTGACGGCACGAGCCGGTCGACGCGTCTGGACCAGCCGCCCGGCTCCCCGGCCAGACCTTTGACCGAGAACGACCTCCACGGCAAGTTCCTCAGTTGCGGTCCAGACGTCCCCGGGTTGCTCGCCGACCTCGATTGGGCGACTGCCGCCTCGATCCTGAAGTCGGAACTGCCTGCCGGCTAACCCCTCTGCTCGCTCCGGTGCCTGGCACAGGAGACCTGTGACCAGAGGAGACCTGCGTCATCCCCACTACCAGGCGGTCACGCCTTGGCCGCGTGAGTCTGTGCACCGGCTCCGCGCAACTTGTGTCCCGCGCTGCGGAATTCCGCCGTGCCTCGAATACGCAGCCCTTTGGACTCCGAAGGAGATTTTTGACATGTCCGAGATCAAATCGCCAAGGATTCATCACCTGGGAGTGCAAACCGCAGATCTGGACAACTCGCTCAACTGGTACCTCGAGTTCTTCGATGCCGAGCTGCGGTGGTCCCTGGACCGGTTCTCCAGCCTCACGCTCAGCAGGCTGCCCGGCATCCGCCGGTTGGTGGAGGTCGGCGCGGGAGACCTCCGTTTCCATCTCTTCGATCGTGACGGCCACAACGGCGAGATTCCCGACCCGCACGGCCTCCAGTTCCAGCACGCTTGCCTGCAGGTGGGATCGCCTGACGATCTCGAAGTGATCCGCCGTCGCTGGACGGACCTGTACGAGTCGGGTCGCTTCTCGTTCGCCCGGCCCGACCAGCCGACAGCGATCGTGGTGGACGGGGACGGCGTTCAGAGCCTCTACCTCTTCGACGTGAACGGTCTCGAATTCGAGTTCGCCTACCTGCCGGACGATCACCAGTGAGGCCGGGGAGCACGGGCGGCGTGCGCGCGGTCCCCGAGAGCGGCGCCTGGGATTTCGGTGACTTCCCCTATGGCCTCGAGCTCTTGACGATGCCGCCGGTCGGTCATGCGAAGGCCACGACGTACCTCGCGGGAAAGACCTCCGCGCGATGCGACGCGGATCTGACCACGTGTCTGCTCGAGGACCTCCTCGACGGTCGCCGGCCGGCCGGTCTCGAGGCACCTCAGGATGACTCCGACGAGCGCCTGTTCTGGTTCCGGTGGATCACTGGGCATCAAGTTACCTTCATCATCTGGCATCTGATGGGGCGGCTGCTGGAAGAGCAGCCGGATGAAGGCATCCCGGACCCCGACGTGCTGGCCATGCTGGAGGCCTACACCGAGGGCTACTCCGCCATGCTGCTCTACAGCGGGTCGTGTCCGCGGAGCGTGTACGAGACCCTGATACGACCGCGCATGTCCCTTCAGCACCGGGGATTCAGTGGCACGTGGGCCCCGGACTTCACCTCGGTACGCGGCCTGTTCCGTGGCGGCCGCATCGCGCCCTGGATCCGGAGCGCGGAAGCCATGGGGCTCGGCGCTGCCCTGGCGGCCAACAAGGCGACCCACGACGGCATCGCCGCCCGGCTGGTGCCGGGTGGAGAGTCACTGCTGCAGCAGGCCATGACTGAAACTGCGGTCTGGCCGCCCTCAGAGCGGACGGCGCTGCTCTATGACAACTTCTTCATGACTTTGAGGGCTCCCGTGGGGCATGACGCCATCACTGCGCAGCTCCTTCGCAGACTGAAGGCAGTGACGTGGGACGTGGCAGTGAACGGCTTCCGCCCGCTCCAGGGCGACGACGAGGCCACACCGGAGACACTGCGCCGTGCGGACGTCGTGAGCTGCGAACTCAGATTCGGTGACATCGTCCGCCAGGTCGGCAGGGTCTCTGCCGATCGCCTCCGGGAACGGCTAAGGCGCTGATGAGGGACATCGCGAGCCGGATGCGGCGCACGCGACCACGGGATCCGATCTTCCGGCAGCGCAACTTCCGTCTGTTCTTCCTCGGCTACGTCACGTCGCTCTTGGGGTCGGCGATGGCACCCGTATCCCTGATCTTCGCGATCTTGGCGGCGGGCGGCAGCGGCTCACAGCTCGGCGGCGTGATGGCTGCACAGATCGTTCCCATGGTGTTGTGTCTCCTCTGGTCCGGGGTCCTCGCCGACCGGTTCGGCAGCCGAAGAGTGATGCTGATGGCGGACGCCCTGCGGTGCGTAGCCCAGTTGGCGCTCGCCCTCGTGGTCTGGCACGGACACCCGCCCCTCTGGGCGCTGATCGCGCTGTCGGCCATCAGGGGGGTCGGCGAGGGATTCTTCACGCCTGCGCTGACAGCCCTGATCCCGCGGCTCACGACGGACGCCCTGCTGCCCACGGCCAACGCCTCGATCGGTGTGGCACGCTCGGTCGTGACCATGGCCGGCCCGGCCTGTGCCGGTGCGCTGGTCGCCACAGTCGGTTCGACGGTCGTCTTGTTCATCGACGCCGCCACCTATGGCGTCAGCGTCCTGGCTCTGAGTCTCCTGCGTCTGGAACAGCGGCCGGCGAAGAACGCGCAGTCGATGCTCGTCGATCTCAGGGAAGGCTGGTCGCACTTCCGCTCGTGCACGTGGCTCTGGGTGACCACTGTCCAGTTCACCCTGTTCAACCTGGTCGTCGCGTCGCCCTTCTTCGTGCTGGGGCCGGTCGTTGCCGACCGGAGTCTCGGCGGCGCGGCGTCATGGGGGCTGCTCATGGGGCTCTACGGCCTCGGGTCCGTTCTGGGAGGCCTGTCCCTGCTCGGCCGAGTGCCCGGGCGGCCGCTGCTGGTCGCCACATTGGTGGGCTGTGGTTGGGCGCTGCCCAACGCGGCTTTGGGGTCCGGCCTTTCGACTGCCTGGGTGGCGGCCGCGGTGCTGGCCGCCGGGATGGGCTCGGCTATCAGCACCGCACTGTCGACGACCAGCATTCAGCGACATGTGCCTGCGGCCGTGCAGGCTCGCGTCAGTTCCTACGGTGCGTTCGGTGCGTTCGCCTTGGGGCCGCTGGGCCTGGTCGCCGCCGGGCCGCTGGCGGACCGCATCGGGACGGGGCCCGTGCTGCTTGCCAGTGCCGTTGTGCACGTTGCGGTGAGCGTGGGCGTGCTGGCCGTACCTGTGGTCCGGCACCTGCCGGCGGGGCCGTCGCCCGCCGCGGAAGTGGCGGAACCTTCGAAGTTCTTTTCAGAAGCAGAAACGAGGTAGGCGGAGTGCGTAGGGAACGTGAGATGGAAGTTGGCTATTTGCCCGGGATGGGTCTGAACGACTATCTCAGCCACACCGCGGAAATTCATCCGCACCTGCGTGCGCTGTTGGAATTTTCGGCGCCACGCGCAGAGGAGGCCCTGGCACGTCTGATGACGGTGGCCAACGAGTTCGACTGCGATGATACGGGCCGCGGCGACTCCTACCGGAGAGCTCAGGAGGACGCCCTCGTCCGGTGGACGGGCGTTCGACAGCTCCTGCGGTGGGCAGTGGCCTCGGACGATCCCGCGTCGGTGACAGTGCTCGATGTCCTGGGCGGAGACGGGACACTTGCGCGAGCAGTTGCCGAAAATCCGGATGATCCGATATCCAAGGTGCAGGTCCTGACCGGAGACATCTCCGGGATGATGATCAAGAGGGCGCTGGCACAGAATCTCCCGGCGGTGCGGCAGAACGCGGACTTCTTGTTCCTGCGCAATGGATCCGTCGATGCGGTGATCCTCGCCTATGGCACGCACCACATTTCTCCGGAGTCCCGCCCCAAGGCCCTCGCGGAAGCCGCTCGAGTGGTGCGTCCCGGCGGGAGGGTCATCGTTCATGACTTCGAAGAGACGAGCCCCATGGCTCGATTCTTCTCGCAAGTGGTGCATCCGAACACCTCGGCAGGTCATGATTATGAGCATTTCTCTCCCGAGGATCTGACGCGATTGTTCGATTCCGCGGGCCTGACCGCCGAGATCGTCTACATGTACGACCCGTTTGTCGTGGTGGCAGCCTCCGCGGATGAAGCGCGCAGGGGGATGTGTCGGTATGTCGGGGACATGTACGGGGTGCAGGGTGTGCTCGGGGGTGACGGGGATCCGGGCAGCTCCTGGGCACTTCTGGAGTCATGTTTCGACCATTCTCGATATGTACGTCAACTCCCTAAGGCCCTCGAGGTCGTAGAGCGGCCGATCGTCTACGAGTCGCAGGGACAATTTGTGGCCGAAGTGCCGCGAATATCGCTCGTCGGGCGCGGACAAAAAGACTGCTAGTTTGAGGAGGGGCGTGTGTCCGGTATTCAGGCTCCGCGTGCTGGCGAGGATGATCGCTATCACATATCCTGGGAAAAGAGCACGCTGCGGAGAAAATTCGCGGCGGAAGCGTTCGGCGAAGAATATCCGGCCGAGGCCGACCCTTCGAGCAACTGCACTTGGTCGGTTCTGGCCGCGATGGTGCGCGGGCTTCGGATGCGTACGGGCGAGGTACTGGTCGATCTCGGTTGCGGACGCGGGGGCCCCGGGCTCTGGGTCGCTCGTGCGGTTTCCGTGCGCCTGATCGGAGTCGACCACTCGCCCGTAGGGCTGGAGTTGGCAGCGGCCCGGGCCTCCCATTTCCTGCTGCCGGACCGAGTGCGGTTCCAACTGGGCACGTTCGACGCCACGGGCCTGCCCGATGCCTGCGCTGATGGCCTGATCAGCATGGACGCTCTTCCCATCGCTCCGGATCGCGATGCCGCCCTGCGGGAGGTGCGCAGGATCCTGCGCCCAGGGGCCCGGGCGGTCTTCACCGGCAGTGACCGCCTCCCTGGCCACCCGACCTACACCTCGAACGTGCCCACCTGGCGCGATCGCATCGCCAGGGCGGGACTCGAACTGGAAATCGACGAAGACCGTGCCGAGGCGCGCCGCCAATGGCAGCGCTGGTACGCGCTGTGGGAACAGCACGAGGCGCAGCTGCGGGCCGAGATGGGAGACGAGGCGGCGGAGGCGATGCTCGAGGAAGCCCGATTCGTGGGGCCACTGCTGCCGCACATGCGACTTGGGCTCTTCACCGTGCGAGCCCCGCTGTGCTGAAGCGCTGGCCCACCGGCACCGGCCAATCGGCCACACGGGGAAAGGACATCTGGAATGCGCATGACCACCGCGGGCAAGTCGGTCGATCTCTCCGCCATCGACTTCTTCGAACCGAGCCTGTACGCCACCGGATACCCGCATGACGCCTGGCGCACACTGAGGGCCGATCACCCCGTCTACTGGCAGAAGCGGCCTGACGGAACCGGATTCTGGGTGCTCACCCGATACCGGGACGTGTGCCGGGTGCTGCGGAACTTCCGCGACTTCTCTTCGGAAAGCGGGAACCTTCTCACCACTTTGGGGAAGAAGGATCTTGGAAGTGGAAAGATGCTGGCGGTCACCGACCCGCCCCATCACACGGCGATCAAGCGGCAGATCAACACCTGCTTCACCAGGTCTGCCGTCGAGGCGCTGGAACCGCAGATCCGGTTGCTGGCACGCCGCGTGTTCGCACCCGGCTGCGACGGCGACGTCTTCGACCTCGCGGCGCAGACGGCCTTCTACCCGATCGCCATCACGGCACTTCTCATGGGGATCGATCCGTCGGACTGGGGGCGGCTCAAGAGGTTCGCGTACGTGGCGATCGCGGACCAGGACCCCGAGGTCGCGAGCGGAGGCCAAGACCGGGCCCTGGAGTGGTCGCATTCGGAGATATTCGCGTACTTCGGCGGACAGTTCACCAAGGACCTCACGCAGCGACGGGACCTCATGGGAGCCATCGCCAACGCCAGGATCGGCGACCGCCCGCTGTCCCGTGAGGAGAAGCTGTTCAACGCGTACAGTGTCCTCCTCGGCGCGACAGTCACGAGTTCACACGCAGCGAACGCATCGTTTCTCGCCCTGGCTGACAACCGCAAGGCTGAGACCCTGTGGCGGCGGGAACGCTGCACCGACACGTTTGTCGAAGAAGTCTTCCGCTGGTCGTCGCCGGCCAACCACTTCATGCGACATGCCACCAGAGACATCAAGATTCACGACACCCTGATCCGCGCGGGTGATCCGGTGACGGTGTGGCTGGGTTCGGCCAATCGCGACGAGGCGGTATTCGAGGATCCCTACACCTTCGACGTCCGGCGCGACCCACGGCTGCACGTCGCCTTCGGTGTCGGCGCGCACCGGTGCATCGGGGCTCCGCTGGCGCGTCTCGCCATGCGCATCTTCGCCGAGGAAACCCTGCGGCTCGTCGAGTCATTCGAGATAGCAGGACCCGTCGACCATCTAGCATCGCATTTCATCTCCGGAATCAAGCATCTTCCTGTGAAGATCGTGCCGACGCGCGATGCTCGCCGGGAGCTGGCGAGTCTGGATCCGCTCGACAATGTCTGAAGCAGCCGGAGTGTTCGGACCTTCACCCACGCGGCCCGGCAAGGAGATTCAAGAAATGATAAATCCATTCGATGTCGAATCGCAGAAATACTCTGCTCTGGTGAACGATGAGGGGCGGTACTCGCTCTGGCCGGCGCACATGAGCGTGCCGGCCGGGTGGCGCGTCGCCCATGCCGCAGACACCCGAGAAGCCTGTCTCGAGCACATCGAGAGGTGCTGGGTCGAAATGAAGCCGGTCAGTCGATAACAGGTGTAACGCCGGAGCGGCGCCCAGGTCGCGCAAGTTGTTTTTAGTGATGTGAGGATTTCATCGTGAGCGAGCTCGATCCCGATTTCGTCATCTCTTCTGCGCGTCCCGTCGCTGACTCGCGGCCTTCTTCGAGTCCGGCGGAGGAAACTCTGATCCGCATCTGGTCGGAAGTCTTGGGGAACGACCGGATCGGGCCGCGGGACGACTTCTTCGCCATGGGTGGAAATCCTGAGTTTGCCAACCGGGCCGCAGAGATGATCCGTGCCGAATTTGGAGTGGACGTCAGTGGCGCAGTCGTCGTCGGGTCCCCGACGGTCGCAGCCCTGGCCGAACGTCTCGCCGAACTGGTCCTCGCCGACGCGATGGCGAACTTCGCCGCCCCGGACGACGCCGGCGGGGCACCGACCGCAGACCGCATTCCGCAGACCCTGAGCCGGACCGAGCCGAAGGGCGCCCGGACGGTACCCGCGATTGCGCGGACGGCGTCGTCCGGACGAGCACCGCTGTCATTCGCCCAGCAGGGGTTGTGGTTCCTCGACCAGCTCACGCCGGGCAGCACCGAGTACTCGGTGCCCTTCGGCTTCCGCGTGGGTGGGAGGCTCGACGTCGAGGCGCTGGGCACTGCGTTCTCAGGACTCGTCCGAAGGCACGAGGTGTTGCGTACCCGGTTCGACGTCGATGCGGGCGAGGAGCCGCTGCAGATCGTGCAGGAGGAGACTCCGGTCATCCCCCGGGTCGTCGACCTGAGCACAGCCGGCAGCACGGAGGCGGCCGAGGCGGCAGCAAGAGAGCTGCTGGCCGATGAGGCAAGCCGCCCCTTCGACCTGACGAATGGCCGACTGCTGCGCGTGCTGGTGGTGCGGCTGGCTGATGACGACCACGTGGTGGCGATCTGCCTGCACCACATCGTGGCCGACTT
>NZ_JBEXOV010000148.1:0-12418 GCF_040611715.1 Streptomyces sp. NPDC006544
GGCCCGCCCGCCCCGGAGCGCTCCGGGGCGGGCGGGCCTCCTCATGCGGGGCCGGTCAGGGACCGACGGTGATCTGCTGCGCCGGGTTGGTGGTGTCGGTGACCTTGTACACGGCGTTGAACGTGGACGAGGTCGCGCTCGTCGGGCAGCCGAAGCCACCGGTGACCGTGACCGGGACCGAGGCGTTGGTGAACGTCAGGGTCGACGGGGAGCCGTTGCTCCAGGTCCCGTTGACGTTCGCGGGGCCGGCGGGGGCGGCGGTGACGGTGCAGGACGCCAGGCCGCTGGTCTGCACGACGAGTCCGCCCGTCGGCAGGCCCATGGTGGCGGTGATCGGCGAGCCGTTCTGCATGGACACCGACCACGCGCCACTCGTGGTGATGGTGGGGGTCACGCCCCACATGCTGGAGGTGCAGGAGCTGTAGGTGGGCGCCGAGATGGGGGAGGAGACCGGGCCGGCCGGGTTGGTGTTCCCGGGAGCGGCGGGGACCGCGCCGGTGGAGACGGAGACCGTACAGGTCACCGTGACCGAACCGGCCTTGAGGGTGGCCTTCCCGCTGAGGGTGGCGTTGAAGGCGTGCCCGGCCGGGGTGACGGTGGTCGACCCGGCCAGGGGTAACGGCGCGGCGGTGGCGGAGACCGAGGCGAGGGACAGGGTTCCGGCCGCGGCGGCCGCGGCGAGCGTGAGGGCGGTGCGTGTGCGGCTCATGGTTGTGCTCCTTGGGGATCGTGGTGCAGCGGAGGAGCGGGGGTGGAGACGGGGGTGGAGACGGGGGTCGAGGCGGGGTGGGAGGCCGAGGTGGAGTCCGGCGCGGGGGTCGACGTGGGGGTCGACGCGTGTGGGGTGCCGGGGGCGGGGGCGCGCGAGGCGGCGTACGGCTGCCAGGCGAACATGAGGCCGCCGCCGAGGATGCCGAGCAGCGTGCCGATCAGGAACCCGCCGAGGTTCGACAGGACCAGCGCGGCGGTGGCGATGAGGGTGGTCAGGACGCCGGCCAGACTGCGCTGCGCGGGCGAGAACCACGAGGTGAGACCGAGCACGATCATGAAGATGCCCATGAGGACGGACGGGATCCCCGCCACTCCCTGCTGGAGCATGATCTTCAGCGGAGCGAGCGGCAGGGCGCAGATCTCGGCCCCGGCGAGGATGGCGAACAGTCCGCCCCAGAACGGCCGCCCGCGCCGCCACCGGCGCCAGCGGGTCAGAAGCATTCCTTCTTGCCCTTGCTGATGTTCATGTTCAGCCCGGACAGCTTGAAGGTGCCCGCGTTCGTGGCCCACGCCGTCTGGTGGAGGTCGGTGATGCTGACCGTGTCGGCCTGCTGGGCGAACAGGTCCTGCATGCCCACCGCCTCCGTCGGCCCCTTGTCGAGGGTGGAGGCGTCCCGGCCGATCTCGATGTTGGTGAAGACCGCGTCGCCGGAGAGCTGGGTGGCGTCCACGAACAGGTTGCTGGCCTCGACGGGCGCCTTCTGGCCGGCGGTGAGGTTGAGCGAGATGTCGCCGATGACGGGGAGGGTGGTGACCACCGACTGGCAGAGGCTGTGGAGCTTGGCCTCCTTGATGGCCGTGACCGCCACCGGGATGAGTTCCTCGCGGGCGTTGACGTCCACGCTGCCGTACTGGGCGAAGCCCTCGCCCTCCAGGCTCGTCGCCGACACCTTGAACTGCTGTCCCGACACGGCGAAGGAGGCGGCGAGCGCGCCCTGGGCGAGGGCGATGCCGAGGCCGGCGGTCACGGCCACGGCGGGGACGGTCAGTACGGCGAACCGGCGCCAGCGGACGCGGCCCGCTCCGCCGGCTCTCCCGTCGGGACCGTCACCGGGGCCGGGCGGTTCGGATGACTCGGATAACTTCGGGGAATCTGCCATGAGATCGTCCCTTATGTTCGGCTGTGCACCGTTGTTACCGACGAGTTGAATGTAAGAGTGCCAATGAAGCTTGGCAAGGTTGCTCGGGCGTACCTTTTCGGCCGAGTCCTACTGACCGGTTACGCCCCAGGAGTCTCCGTGCGCAGCAGCTCCGCGACCTCGGCGTCCACCCGCCGGGCCATCGCGCGCGCGAACTCGGCGGCCACGACCTCGCCCGCCAGCGGACGCAGTGCGGACACGGTCTCCGTGATGTGCCGCAGGCGCATGGCCGAAAGGTGCTCCAGCCCCGCCGCACCGATCACGTGTGTCCGGAACAGTGCGACGAACCGGTCCGCGACCGCGGCCGCCTGCGCCTGCACGAAGTCCCCCGCGTCCAGGACCTCACCGAGCGGCACACCCGCCCGTACCAGCGTCATCGTCGCGTCCAGCAGCCGCCGGCTCCGGTGCGTGACCAGGTCCCCGTCGAAGGTGACGTAGCCGAGCTCGGCCGCCCGGCGGGTGTCCTCGGCGGACGCCGTCGGGCCGAACAGCTCGCGCAGTTCGGCCCGTGACATGGTCACCGGCTCCTCCTGCTCCCAGTCGCGGGTCATCTCCCGCTCCAGGCCGAGAAGTTGGGAGATCCCGCCGCCCTGCTCCCAGGCGGCCAGCAGTTCCGCGATGCCGTTGACGGTGTACCCGCGCCCCAACAGGTCGCTGATCAGCCGCAGTCGGGTGAGGTGGTCGTCGGAGTACCAGGCGATCCTGCCCTCGCGGCGCGGCGGCGGGAGCAGCCCGCGCTCCTGGTAGTAGCGCAAGTTGCGCACCTTGACGCCGGCCGCGTCGGCCACGTCCTCCCGGCGGTAGCGCCCGCCGGGAGTCCCGTCCTGATCCACCTGACTGCTCACGCGGCCGAGTGTAGGACGTGGCGGGGGACCTACCGGCGGGTTACCGAAGGGGCGTCGTGGCAGGTCACGCGGGGCGGCCCTGCTCGCGCCGCTTGACCGCCCGCAGGACCACGAACTTCGGCTCGCTCGCGGTGACCTCGCTGTTGCCGAAGAGGCGGCGCAGGTGGGTGTGGTAGCCCATGTGGCGGTTGGCGACCACCCACAGCTCGCCGCCCGGCCGCAGCGCCTTGCGCGACTGCGCGAACATGCGCAGCGCCGTGGCGTCGGTCGTCGCCTGGTGCGAGTGGAACGGCGGGTTGCACAGCACCAGGTCCACCGACCCCGGCGGCAGCATCGCGACGCCGTCCCCGACGAGGAACTCGGCGCGGTCCAGCCGTCCTTGGACGTTCGCGCGGTACGTGGCCTCGGCCGACGCCACCGCCTGGTACGACTCGTCGGTGAAGACGACCTCGGCGTCCGGGTCGGCGACCGCGACGGCCGTTCCGACGATGCCGTTGCCGCAGCCCAGGTCGACGACCCGGGCCCCGTCCGTGTTTGTGGGGATGTTCTGGAGGAAGAAGCGGGTGCCGACGTCGAGGCGGTCGGCGCAGAAGATCCCGGCGTGGTTGACCACGGTCAGACCGGAACCCGATCCCGCGTCCTGGTCCACCGTGTACGTCACCGGCCACGGCCCGGAGGACGTGGGATGGGCCGCCCCGGGGTTCCCGGGCGTGCAGAAGATCAGCCGGGCCTTCTTCTCCGCCAGCGAGGTCTTGGTCGGGCCGAGGATCTTCTCGAACACCCGCAGGGTGGAGGTGTGGATCTCCTTCACCATGCCCGTACCCACGACGACGGTGCCGGCGTGCACGTGCGGGGCCAACTGGTACAGCTGGTCCTCCAGCAGCGCGAGGCTCTTGGGCACGCGTACGAGCAGTACGTCGATCCGCTCGGGCGGTGCGTCCCGGGTCGTCAGCAGGGTCACCGTGTCCTTGGCGGTGCCGATGCCGTTGCGGTCCAGGTTCGCCGCGGTGGCGGAACGGGTCAGGGAGGAGTCGGTGATCTGCGTCGGGTGGTGGGCGGCCAGCGCCGTCGTCAGCGCCCCCCAGCGGTCCCCGATCACGGTGATCTGCCCGGCGCCGGCCAGATCCACCGGGCCGCGTTCGCCCGTACCGGAATCGAGGTGACGGAGCAGGTACTCGTCGGCGGCGTCCCATGCGCGGAGCCGGTCGCGCGGGTCCTCGGGGAAGCGGGCGAGCTCGTAGGAGCCGAAGGGCGTGGTCAGACGGTTCATATTGACCCCAGGCTAACCGAGGCCCCGCCCCGGTCCCGCATGGGCGGGGCCGGGGGAGTGTCCGCAGTATGGGCGGGCCGGCGGCCGGGACCGCCGCCGGCCCCGCGGGGCGGACCCGAGGGGCCTCGCGGGCGGACCCGAGGAGGGGCCTTGCGGGGAGTGCTAGTCCGGGAGTTCCCCCGCCATCGCGGCCGCCATCCGCAGGTGCGGCGCCGCCTCGGAGGCGCGGCCCTGGCGCTCCAGGGTCCGCCCGAGCACGAGGTGCGCGTAGTCCTCCACGGGCCACCGCTCCAGGACGGCGCGCAGCTCGTGCTCGGCCCGGGAGAGCTGGGCGGAGTGGTAGTAGGCGCGGGCCAGCAGCAGCCGGGGGGCCAGCTGCTCGGGGGCCTCGGCGGTCACGGTGAGCAGGACCCGGGCGGCCTTCGCGTACTCCTTCGCGTCGAAGAAGAGCACGCCGCGCTCCCAGCGCTCGGCCGTGGTCCCGTGCTCCAGGTAGCCCTGCTGCGCGTTCATCGGATCCCTTCCGCCGTTCAGGTGCTGTGTCCGCCCGCTCCAACACGAGGAACCGGACGTACATTCCCCTGACCGGTGCGACGGCGTCCGGGCTAAGTTGTGCGGTATGAGCAATCTCGATCGCCAGCCCGCTCTCGCCACCTGCGGCGGCCGTGGTTTCGTCGTCGCCGAGCCCGTGCGCGAGCTCCTGAGCCCCCGCACCGTCAAGCTCGGCGGGTCCACCGAGGTGCGCCGCCTGCTGCCGAACCTGGGCCGCCGGATGGTCGGCGCCTGGTGCTTCGTCGACCACTACGGCCCGGACGACATCGCCGACGAGCCCGGCATGGCGGTGCCTCCCCACCCCCACTCGGGCCTCCAGACCGTGAGCTGGCTCCACGAGGGGGAGGTGCTGCACCGCGACAGCGTCGGCAGCCTGGCGACGATCCGTCCGCGCGAGCTCGGCCTCATGACCTCCGGCCTCGGCATCAGCCACTCCGAGGAGAGCCCGCGCCGCCACGCCCGCTTCCTGCACGGCGCGCAGCTGTGGGTCGCCCTCCCGGACGCTCACCGCGACGTGGCCCCGCACTTCCAGCACCACGCGGAGCTCCCGCAGGTCACCGCCCCCGGCCTGACGGCGACCGTCATCCTGGGCACCCTGGACACCGCCACTTCGCCCGGTACGGCGTACAGCCCCATCGTCGGCGCGGACCTGACCCTGGCGGCCGGCACCGAGACCCGGCTCCCGCTGGACCCCGACTTCGAGTACGCCGTCCTGTCGATGTCGGGCGAGGCCCACGTCGACGGCGTCCCGCTCCTCCCGGGCTCGATGCTCTACCTCGGCTGCGGCCGCACGGACCTCCCCCTGCGCGCGGTCTCCGACGCGGGCCTGATGCTGCTGGGCGGAGAGCCGTTCGAGGAGGAGATCGTCATGTTCTGGAACTGGATTGGCCGCTCCCATGAGGATATCGCACAGGCCCGCCAGGACTGGATCGATGGGACCAGATTCGGCGAAGTGAAGGGGTATGACGGCCCTCCGCTTCTGGCTCCTGACCTGCCCCCGGCCCACCTCAAACCACGCGGCCGAGTGCGCTGACCTGCGGTAACTGGAAAGTGGTGGCCCCGCGGGGCGCGGGTCAGGCGCCTTCCGGTTGCTGAATCCTCGGCGCTTCCGATCGCGCCCCGCGCTTGCCCTTCGACAGTGCGGGGCCTTCCCCCTCTGTGGGCGTCCGTGGGTGGGTGTATGTCTACGAATGCTGACCCAATGCTGACTTTCCTGACGCTGCGTCAGGTGAGGCTTCGTGCAGGTACAGACGTCGAAGCGGCTTCGTCGGCGATCGGCGCTTGTCTGGAAGTTGTTCCCGGCTACGTGCCGGTCGGGTTGCCCGCTGCGCTCCGCAAGGGCCGGACCGAGAGTCTGATCGCCTGGGTGTCACCGCTTGTAGGAAGCCGACAACCCCTGCGGCGGTCGTCGCAGCGGCGTCCGCCGTGCAGTCTCGGGTGGGGGTCGTTGGAGGCGTTCCACTGCCTCCGCAAGGCGCGCAGCCGCTTACCGACGACGTCGGCCGAGTAGTGGCAGCGGCGACCGGTCTCCGCCAGCTCGGCGCCCAAGGCCAGTCCCCAGGCAGGTCATCATCGACGCTGGCCCCCGACTGGTCGTCGCCAGTGGCCGGCCGGCACCGGGCAACAGGGCCGACGCCCGCGCCTGGCGCGAGTCGGACCTGTTGGCCGCGGCGGCCGGAACGAGGGGGATCGCGGACGGCGCCTACCTCGGCACCGGCCTGATCGTCCCGCACCGTAGAAGGGCCAGCCGGGCCCTGTTGCGCGGCCAGGAGGAGGACAACATCGAACACCGACGGGTCCGCGCCCGCGTCGAGCACGCCTTCGCCCGCATGAAGACCTGGAAGATCCTCCGCGACTGCCGTCAGAGGGGCGACAGCCTCCACCACGCCGTCCAGGCTGTCGCCACCATGCACAACCTCACCCTCGCTGGGTGAAACAGCAGGTCACCCGCCGCTCCCGCCTGCGCGGCCCGAGCCTGCAACACCCTTTAGCCCGGTCAGTCAGTGGTGTCGGCCGCGAGGGCCAGCGCGGTGGCCTCGAGGCCGACACTGTGGCTGCCCTTGACCAGGACGATGTCCTCGGCGTCCAGGACGCCCGCGAGGGCGCCGGGGACGCCGTCCCGGTCGGGAGTGCGGATCACCTGCAGGTCCGGGTTCTGGCGGCGCGCGGCCTCGGCCAGCGCCTCGGCGTGGTCGCCTCCGACTGCCACCAGGATCCGGACGCCGGAGTCGGCGACGAGCTTGCCGACCTGCCGGTGCCCGTCGAGGGCCTCTTCGCCCAGTTCCTTCATCTCGCCCAGCACCGCGACCGTGCGCCGTCCACCGGCCATCGCCGCCAGCGCGGCCAGGGCCACCGCCATCGAATCGGGGTTCGCGTTGAACGCGTCGTTCACGATCTTCAGCCCGTCGGGGCGGGTCAAGACCTCCATACGGCCGGTGGTCAAGTTCTTCGCGGCCGACAGCTGCTCGGCCACGGCCTGCAGGCCGGCGCCCAGGCCCAGGGCCACGGCTGCCGCAGCGAGGGCGTTCATGACGTGGTGCCGGCCGTGCAGTCCCAGGCGCACCCCCGCGTGCTCCTCGCCGTGGTGGAGGGTGAAGGAGGGCCGGCCCTCGGAGTCGAGCTGCACGTCGTCGGTCCACACGTCCGCGCCCTCACCCCGGCCGAGGCCGAAGCGCAGGACGCGGGCGCGGGTCTTGGCGGCCATGGCCGCGACGAGGGAGTCGTCGGCGTTGAGAACGGCGAGACCGTCGGCGGGCAGCGCCTGCACGAGTTCGGACTTGGCCTCCGCGATGGCCTCCCGGCCGCCGAATTCTCCGACGTGCGCGGTGCCGACGTTGATGACCAGCCCCACCCTCGGCGGGGCGATGGTCGTCAGGTTCGCGATGTGGCCCCTGCCCCTCGCGCCCATCTCCAGCACCAGGTACCGGGTATCGGGGGCGGCGCGAAGCAGGGTAAGGGGCATCCCGATCTCGCCGTTGAACGACCGGTCGGTGACCGAGGTCGGCCCAAGCACGGGAAGGACCTGGGCCAGTAGGTCCTTCGTGGACGTCTTGCCCGCCGAGCCGGTCAGGCCGATCACGAGCGGGTCGGGGAGCTGGGCGAGTGCGTGGCGGCCGAGCGCGGCCAGGGCCTCGATCCCGTCCTCTACGACGATCGCCGGGACGCCGACCGGGCGGGTGGCCAGCACCCCGACCGCGCCCGCTGCCACGGTCTGCGCGGCGAAGGTGTGACCGTCGACGCGCTCGCCGGCGAGGGCGACGAACAGAGTGCCAGGGACGACTTCACGGGAGTCTGTGACCGCCCCGGCCGTCATCCGGGCGGCCCGGTTGGCCACGTCGGCTAGGCGTCCGTTGGTGATCTCTGCAATCTCGTCAAGCGAGAAGGACAACATGTGTATGACTCCCTCGTACAGCGGCTCCCCGGCGGAGCCCTCGAGCCCCGCCGGCCATGCAACGACCGTAGCCCCGCAATAGGCGTCGTCCGACACAGCGCCGGTCCAACGGCCGACCTTCGCACCCCTCCAGAGGAGCATCCCTGCATGTCCCACGACCTGAACTCCGTCCCGTACGTCGGCGTCCTGGCCAGCGGGAAGTCGGCCCAACGGGAACCGTCGCTCCTGTTTGCTACGCGCGCACGCGCAGTGTGACCCTCCCCGTCCGGTCGGTGGCTTGCCATTCCTCCGGCTGGTGGATCCCGTCGCGGTCGCGGTCAGCGATGAGGCAGCCAGTCCCGCTCCGCGGCACACCGCTCGCCCAGCGCTCCACTCCCAGCCTCGTGCAGCTCGGCGGACCGCACCTGCTTGGGGCCCGCGAGTGCGACCAGCAGCGCGAACGGCTCGTGGACTTCCGCAGGGCACGCGTGCCGTCCCGGCCGGTTCCCGCGCCTGCCGTACTCGACGATGTCGAGGACATGGGTGGGCGCACCGTACTGGGACCAGAAACCCCACGAACAAGCTGTCACGCCGCCTTTCGTACTGAACAGCTTCAGCGCCGACCCTCGACCTCACGCAACACAAGCGGCTTCGGGACTATTTCCGACGCCGGCCTACTCCCTCAGGCGACTACAGCGTGCACCCCGGCCAGGGGCAACAGGCATACCGCCTACCTATGCCAAAACCGCCTTCCCTACCGGGCACGGAGCCCGCCAGGTACGATCTTCGGGCTGCCCAAAGGACGACCCCGCTCGAGCCTCCGGCGAGGCCGCTACTACGAGCTGGAGGCTGCGATCCTCAGCCGTCCCGACGGACGACCGCCACCCGTGTTGGATTCGGGCCCGCGGGTCATGGCGACGTAGTTGGGTCCCAGGCCCCGAAGAGCGACCGCCACACAGCGCAGCCGAGGACTACGTCCGGCACCGCTACACGTTACGACCCACCCACTCGGTGTCAGTACCGGATCAGCACTTTCAAGGCAGTGCGTTCGTCCATAGCCTTGTAGCCCCTTGGCACCCCGTCCAGACCGACCGTCAGATCGAACACCGGCGACGGGTCGATGGTCCCGTCCAAGATGTCCGGCAGCAGCTGCGGGATGTACGTCCGTACCGGGGCGACGCCTCCGCGCAGGGCTATGTTCCGCTCGAAGATCTCGCTCAGCTCCAGACCCGTGTCACTGCCGTGAGGCACCCCGACGCAGCCGATCGAGCCGCCGTCCCTCGCGATCCCCACTGCCGTACGCATGGCCTGTTCGGTCCCCACGGCCTCGATCACCGCAGGCGCTCCCCGACCGCGCGTCAGTTCGAGCACGGCCTCAACGGCCGCTTCCCCACGCTCCGCCACGACGTCGGTGGCTCCGAACGCCCTGGCGATGTCTGTCCGCACCTGGTGGCGGCCCAGCGCGATGATCCGATCGGCGCCGAGCCGCTTCGCGGCCAGGACGCCGCAGAGCCCAACCGCTCCGTCGCCGACGACCCCCACCGTCGAGCCGGGGCGGACCCCCGCCCCTACGGCGGCGTGGTGACCGGTGCCCAACACGTCGGACAGGGTCAGGAGCGCAGTGAGTAACCGCTGGTCCGACGCTGCGCCGGACGGGAGCCTGACAAGCGTGCCGTCGGCGTACGGCACCCGTACTGCCTCACCCTGACCGCCGTCCGATCCAGGCGACCCCCAGAAGCCGCCGTGTTCGCAGGACGTGGTCAAGCCCTCGGCGCAGTAGCTACAGACGCCGTCCGACCACAAGAAGGGCGCGACGACCAGGTCCCCGACGGCGCAGTTGCGGACGTCCACGCCGACCTCTTCGACGATGCCGAGGAACTCGTGCCCGATGCGCTGGCCCGGCTCCCGGGCGGCCACGCCACGGTATGCCCACAGGTCGGTGCCGCAGATGCAGGACAGGACGACCCGCACCACCGCGTCGCTCGGCCGCTGGATCACCGGATCGGGCACCTCCTCGACACGGATGTCGTGCGAGGCGTGGATGACGGTGGCGCGCATTTGGGTGGTCCTTCCTGCTGGGGAATTGATTGTTGCCGGTTCGGTCGGCGGCGTCGAAGGGATCCGGGTAGCCCTCCTCATCCGGCCGGAGAGGCGCTCCGGGCGGATCGGCGGAGAAGTCGAGCCGTAGCTGTCATCGGGCCTGGGCGGCAGCGACTTGGCGCGACCTCGTACCGCCAGAAGAAGGTCGCCGCCCGCGGCACGCACCTCGGGGTGGAGCATCCCTCCTGACGGTGGCGGGTCTCGAGCTCGTCACGGATGGTTAGTTGACGGAATCCGTATCGTCCAGCGCCGTGAGCTCAAGCAGTTGCTCCACTGTGGAGACCACGGTGGGGGACGAGAAGAAACTTCTGAGGCTGAACCTGATCCCTGTCATGGCGCTGATCCTGTTCACCGTCCGCGTTGCCAGGATAGAATTTCCCCCGATATGGAAGAAGTTGTCGAAAACGCCAACTCGCTCAACTCTCAGGACTTCACGCCAAACGGCGGCGACATTTTCCTCAAGTGGGCTGCGAGGCGGCACGTAAGTGGAGGACGTGGGTATCCCCGTCGGGGCAGGGAGGGCCTGGCGATCTATCTTTCCATTGGGCGTCAACGGAAGCGAGTCGACGGTGACGAACCAAGTCGGGACCATGTAATTCGGCAATGCGCGCTCGCACCACATTCGGAGTGCGGTGGACTGAAATTCCCGTCCCAGGGCCGGTACGCAGTAGGCGGCGAGTCGCCGGTCGCCCTGTGCTTCCTCCCGAACCACCACCACACAGGCAGCTACGTTGTCGTGCCTGAGGAGGTTAGCTTCAATTTCGCCCAGTTCAATGCGGAACCCTCGCACCTTGATCTGGTTGTCGATCCTGCCCAGGAACTCGAGGCTGCCGTCTGGTAGCCAACGCACCGTATCGCCGGTGCGGTATAGCTTTTCTGTCGAGTTGTCGGAGAATGGGTTTGCGATAAACTTCTCCGCTGTCAGTTCCGGCCGCTTCAGGTAGCCTCGTGCAACCCCTGCGCCGCCTATCATCAATTCGCCGGGAACGCCAATGGGAGCCAGCTGGCCGAAATGATCCACCACGTATACCTGAGCGTTCGCGATGGGTCGACCAATGGGCATCCGTCGGCCCGTTGCTCTGTCTGTCGTAACCGAATGAAATACGGCGCTCACAGTTGTCTCGGTCGGCCCATAGGAATGGAGAAGGTTGGCAGGGGCCCAAGGGCTTGACACCACAGAATCTGCAACCAACCGTTCGGCTTCCTCCCCTCCGTAGGAGACCAGCTTCGTTCCAGCGAGCATTTCCGGGCACTTGGAGAGGTGCTCATTGAACAATGACGCCACGAGCCTCACCACGGTTATTCCGGAGCCCCTGATTTCTTGCTGGAAAAGCTCAGGGTCAAGAAGTGTGTCTTTGGTGATGATCGCGAGAGTGGCCCCCGCGGTGAGCGTGGCCCAGCACTCGTGGGTGAATGCATCAAAGTTGAAGGTGGAGCTCTGCGCCACTACATCGCTCGACGTCATGCCAGCATGTCGCCGAATGAACTCGACGTAATTTACTACGCCTCTGTGTCGTATTTGAACACCTTTCGGAGTGCCAGTTGAGCCGGAGGTGTAGATGACGTAGGCGAGGTTGTCCGGGTTCGTGCTGTGGACGGGATTGCTCATCGGCTGGGCGCTGAAAACTTCCCGGTCATGGCCCACGTCGACGATCCTGCTGTGGAGGAGTCGGATCCGGTCTCGAAGGTGAGTTTGGACGATGACGACCGGGGTCGCGGTGTCTTGCTGCATAAACTCGAGACGACTCGTGGGGTAATCGGGATCGAGAGGTACGTAGACTCCGCCGGCCTTCAGGACGGCGAGCAGTGCGATGATCAACTCCGCGCTGCGCTCGGCACAGATGCCGACCAGAACCTCGGGCCCCACGCCCAGATCGCGCAGGTGATGAGCCAGCTGATTGGCGCGGGTGTTGAGTTCCCGGTACGTCAGGCAGGTATCGCCGTCCACCACGGCAAGGTTGTCGGGAAGGGTTCCGGCCCGCTCTTCCACCAGTTCATGGATGCAACTGTCCTCCGAAAATGCCGTTCGGGGACCGTTCCATTCGACGAGGAGTTGGTGCTCCTCGGCGGGGGTGAGCATGCGGAGTCGGCTCAGCGGGGTGGTGGGGGTGGTGGCCGCATGGGCGAGGAGGGTTTGGAAGTGACCGGCCATGCGCTCGATGGTGGCCGGCTCGAACAGATCCGTACTGTAACTCAGCTGCACCTTCAGGTCATGGCTGCGCTCTTCGACACTCATGAGGAGGTCGAATTTTTCGGTTGTGGTGTGGAGTGGTAGTGGGGTGATGTCCGTGTTGGTGAGGTGCCAGGTGGTGTGGGTGGTGTTCTGCAGGGCGAGCATGACTTGGAAGAGGGGGGTGCGGCTGAGGTCGCG
>NZ_JBEXOV010000149.1:0-12177 GCF_040611715.1 Streptomyces sp. NPDC006544
GATCCGACCTGCGCGGCTCCGGACGGGGGCACCGTGATGACGTGGAGGCCGGCGTCCAGGCCGAGGGCCGCGGCGACGGCCGTGCCGTCCGGCCCGGCCACGGCTGACGGTGCGCCCGTGTAGAGCATCTGGGACTCGTACCAGGACGGGGCAGCCTCCGGGCCCGACACGCCGACCGTTCCCGCGCCGGTGCGGCCCGCGAGGAGCGGGCCCGCGACGCCGACGGCGCCGTAGCCCCCCTCGCCGCCCGCCTCGGTCGCGGGAAGGAACGCGGGTCCGCCCGCGCCCGTCGTGGTCAGGCTCGTACCGACGGTGCCGGTGCCGGGTTCGCGGAAGTACAGGCGGACGCCGTCGCCCTGCCCGCTCGCCGAGAGCGGTCCCGTGGTCGCCGGCAGCCCGGTGGGGAAGGGCCCGCTGAAGGGGGCGTCCGGGGTCGGCTGGACCCAGGCCAGTACCGTCCGGGCCGTCGCGGCGTACACGTAGCGCCGTCCCGCTCCGTCGGTCGCGGTGGCCGGGTCGCCCAGCAGGTCGGTGCCGCCGAGGGTCTGCCAGGCGCCGAAGGCGCCGTCCGGGGCCGCCTGTGCGCGGGTGCGCAGGGTGCGCCGGGAGTCGCGGACGTACACCGTGATCCGGCCCGTGCCGTCGACCGCGACGGACGGGGCGCTGATCGCGGAGGTGGCGGACGTGTCGCCGCCGTCCGGGGTGCCCAGCGAGCGCCACGGACCGAAGGCGCCGTCAGGTGCGGCCTGGACGGCGTACACGAGGTCGCGGCCGTACTCCTGCGGCGTGGTGCCCAGCGTGGTGCGGGTGGCGAGGACCGCGATCCTGCCGTCGGGCAGCCGGGCCGCCGTCGCGCCCGTGTCGATCCCGGTGCCGGGGAGGAACTGCGGTCCCTGCCAGGGGGCCTTGGGGCCGCTGCGCGACCAGTACGCCATCCGCCCGTCGAGGACGGCGAAGGCCCACAGCCGGCCGGAGACGCCCTCGGTCATCCAGGAGGCGTGGTCGCCCCGGCTGTAGCGGATGGTCTGGTTCCATCCGGCGCCGGTGGGCCGGGTGGCGGTCTTGCGGTCGCCGCAGCCGGCGGGACTGCCGCACCAGTCCTGGTGGTCCGTCCACGCGTAGGTCTTGAGGTAACCGAGCTTCTCCTCGGCCGCTTGCGGGCCGAGCGTCGGGGGCAGCGCGCTGTTGGGGTAGCTCACGTAGTTCTGGACCGAGAAGTGCGGCCGGTCCGTGGACTTCCCGTAGCGTTCGGCGGCGGCCTGTACGAAGCGGGCGCCGTACATGTGGTCCTGGTGGTCCAGGAAGGTGCCGCCCTGAGTCCGGCCCGGAGTCGGGTCCTGCGTGCGTATCGTGGTCGGCCGGTACATCGCGAACACGTCCGCGATGGCCGCCACGGCCTGGTCCCTGGTGTACGAGAACGCGGTCTTGACCGGTGTCCCGGAGGTCAGCTGGGAGCCCAGGGCGGGAACCCTGCCGTCCCACAGGCCGCGAAGACTGTCCGGATTGTCGCCCGAGATGCTGCGTGCCTCGCGCAGCTGCATCCACACCAGACTGACCTCGGGCCTGGCGGTGAGGACGTCCACCTCGATGTGTCCCCCGCCGGCGGTCACCACCGACTCGCGCTGCCAGGTGCTGGTGCGCTCACCGGTGGCCATCTGCGCGTAGGCGGCGCGTATGCCGTTCTGCCGGGCCTCCGCGTAGGCGGCGCGGTCGGCGGGTCCCGCCGGGTCCTCGAGGTGCGGGCTGTGGGCCTCGTTCCTGCCGTCGGACTCGCCTGAGGTCAGGTAGACGGTGGCGACCTTGATGCCCGTCGATATGGAGCGGCTCAGGTCGGGATTCATGAAGAAGAGGTCGTCGTCGGGATGCGCGACGACCTGGAGGACCGTGCCTTCGGTCACACTCGGGGGGAGGGCCTTCTCGAGGGCCGCCGCCTCCTGCGTGCTTCCGTACCCGTAGGCCCAGGTCGTCACGCCCGCGGCACCGACGGTGAGTGCGGTGAGCAGGGTCGCGAGACGGGTGCGGTTGGCCAGGGACATCTGCAACGCCTTGAGGATCGGTCCGGTACGGGAATCCGCCGACGGGGCGGGTGGGCCGGCGCCCCGACGGCTCCACCGCTTCCGGGCGACGGGGCCCGATTATGTCGCGCCCGTTTGCGACTGACACACCATCAAGGGGCATGTGACATGAAATAAGAATCAATGTGTGAAATGGCAGATTTGTCCGATATTGCATTGTTCGGGGTGGTCTGTGGGGTTGTAATCTGTGGGGTCAGTTGTGGTCTCGGTCACGTAGTTGGCGTGCGTGCGGGAGGGGTGTGGCCGCCGTCACGTGGGCGAGTGGGGTGTGGGCCGAATTTCCCAAAGAACTTCTGCAAAAATACTTTTGGAAAGCCTCCGGGTCGTTCTACCCTCCCGTCATGATCAGCGACGAGCGGCAACGCGTACTCGATCCCGAACAGGACGCGGCCGCCTTGAAGGCCCTCACCCACCCGCTGCGCATCCGGCTGCTCGGGATGCTGCGGCAGGACGGCCCGGCGACCGCGAGCGAACTCGCGGTCAGGACCGGGGAGTCGTCCGCCTCCACCAGCTACCACCTGCGCGTGCTGGCGAAGTACGCGTTCGTCGCCGAGGCCGAGCACCGTGACGGGCGGGAGCGCCGCTGGCGGGCCGTGCACTCCGTGACCTCCTGGAGCAACAAGCTCATGGAAGCCACCCCGGACAGCCGCGCCTGGCTCACCGTGTCGCGCAGGGCCCAGATCGAACACCTGGAAGCCTCCCTCACCCGGCACGAGGCCGACGTCGCCGACGGGAGACTGGGCCCGGAGTGGGTGGAGCCCGCCGGAATCAGCGACCTGATGCCCCGTCTGACCCCCGAGTCGCTCACCGAACTCTGGGAAGTGCTCGACCGGAAACTGGAGGAACTGACCACCCGCGACGCGGAGGATCCGCGTGCCGCGCGGGTCGTGCTCCTCACCGCCGGACTGCCCCTGGCCCCGCCCCGCTCCGGCGCGGAACCAGGACTGCCCCTGGCCCCGCCCCGCTCCGGCGCGGAACCGGAAACCGCCGCACCGGAAACCGCCGCCCCCGCGACGACCGGCGCCGAGGACGCGGCGTGACCGTACCGCTGGACATACGCGCCGCACGCCGCCGCTACGTCACCGTCTGCGTCCTGTTCTGGCTGCCGCTGGGGCTGACCATCGCCCCCCTCGTCCTGCTCTTCACCGAGCGGGGCATGGCCATGACGGGCGTCGCGGGCTTCTTCGCCGCGCACTCCCTCACCGCCGCCCTGCTGGAACTGCCCACCGGGGGACTGTCCGACGTCCTGGGACGCCGCGCGGTCCTGGCTGCCGCCGGCCTCCTGAACCTGACCGCCCTGACCCTCGTGGCCCTGGGCACCACCGGCTGGCTGCTCGGACTCGGGATGGGCCTGATGGGAGCGGGGCGCGCCCTGTCCAGCGGACCGGCCGAAGCCTGGTACGTCGACACCGTCCAGGCGCATTCCGGTCCCGACGCCGAACTGCGTACGGGACTTGCCCGCGGGTCCTCCGCGACGTCCGCCGCCCTCGCCGCGGGCACCCTGGCCGGTGGGGCCCTGCCCTGGCTGCTCGGACTCCACCCCGACGCGGGCGCCCGGCTGGGCGAAGCGACCTCCGGACTGGTGCTCCCGCTCTCCGTCCCGCCGCTCCTGGGCGCGGTCGTCGAGATCGCCTTCGTGCTCTACGTTGTGAGCGCTCTGCGGGAGCCGCCCCGGCTGCCGGCCACCCTGCGCGGGGTACTGCGAGGCGTACCGGCCGCCGTCGCGGACGGACTGCGCCTGGGCGCACGCGACGCCCTGGTCCGCCGCATCCTCCTCAGCGCGGGGGCCGCCGGCAGCGCCCTGGCCGCGCTCGAACTGCTCACACCGGGCCGTGCCGCGGCCCTCACCGGTGCGTCGGAGTCAGGTGCGGTCCTCTTCGCCGCACTGGCCTGCGCCGGATTCGTCTGCTCCGCCCTCGGCAGTCACCTCGCACCGCTGACCGCCCGGCTCGCGGGAAGCGGCGAGCGTGCCGTCCTGGCGGGCCTCGGCGCCGGCGCGAGCGGCCTGCTGCTGCTCGGAGCCACCGCGGCCGCCACGGGAGTCGCCTCCCTGGTCCTCGCGGCCGTCGGCTACGGCCTGGTCTACCTGGGTCTCGGCGCCGCGGGGCCGAGTGAGAACGACCTCCTGCACCGCCGCGTCTCCCGTGCGGGCCGGGCCACGGCACTGTCGGTGCAGTCCCTCACCCTGCAACTGACGGCAGCCCTCACCGGCCTGGTCGTCAGCGTCCTCCCGGCCGGCCCGCTGCCGTGGCTGCTGGGAGGCACCGTCCTGCTGGCAGGCGCTCTCCTGTGGACCCGCCGCAGCACACCCGCTGCCCCGGGCCCCGCCGGTTCCCAACCGCACCGCACCGGCGGCGAGCACGCTCGCACAGGCGGACCGAAGACGGAGCGCACCCCCTAGGAGCGGCCGAGGACGCGCAGGGACGGTGTCACCGGCGAGGGGGTGCCGCGGGGTGTCACCGAGCCGGTGGCGGCCTGCGTCCTCCTCGGGCCGGGCCCCTCGCGTCCGGCCCGGGCCGCAGGTCCAGCATGGCGAGCAGCGAGGCCAGGTCATCCGGCCTGGTGGTACGGGAGGCGACCACCGCGTGGGCCCGCTCGCGCAGGTCATCGGCGCCCGGAAGGGTCTCCCCGTCCCGGTGCCGGCCTGCCGCGTCCGGTCCGGACCCGTCCTGACGGGCGACGCGCGACCGGTGCTCGGCGGCGGTCGCACAGGTGGCCGCGGCGCCCGCGACGCGGCGGCGGCCGCGACGGGTCACCAGGGCCAGGGTCTGCGTCAGCAGGCGCGGACCGAGCGTGGGCGGCCGGGGCGGCGCGCCGTGGGACAGCCGCGGCGCGGGGCGGCGGGCGTCTGCCATGGGGTGTGTTCCTCCTCGTTACGGGCGGGTCCCGACCCGCGGAACCGGACCCCGGTGTCGTGCCCTGGGGAGGGCCGAGCGGGAGCCGGGGTCCCACAGCGGTGGGTCGGGCCCGCCTCAGTGGGAGCCGGTGAGCGAGGCCGCGACCGCCTTGGCGCGGTGGGCCGTACTGGCCGCGGCCGCTTCCACGGGCCGGCGGACGGCCTTCACCGGGTGCTGGTGATCGAGTGCGTGCCGGGAGCGGTAGGCGAGGGAGGGCTTGCCGTGGGTGTCCGCGGCGGCGATGAGGAGCCCTCCCAGGACGGAGAGGTCGGTCAGGAAGTGGGCGCGCAGCCGTGCGCGCTCCTGCGGGTCCTCCACCGTCCAGAAGGCGTGGGCGGTGAGGGAGGTCGGCACCAGGGTGGTCGCGAGGGTGAGCGCCGCCAGACGCGGGGCGCGCCCCGTCGCGAGCAGCAGACCCGCCGCGGCCTGGACCGTGCCGGTGACGCGGAGGAGTTGCCGCGGGTCCCCGGCGAGGGCCGGGACCCGTTTTCCGAGGGCCCGGAGCAAGGGTTCGGCGACTTCCGCGGCGCGCTCGGGGCGGCGCACGGTACGCAGTCCGTCCGTGACGAACGGGGCGGCGAGCAGGGGACGGGCGAGCTTTCGTAGAACGGCCATGTCTCGCGGCTGCCCAGAGCTGGCCCGTCCATCCGCTCCGCGGCGGATCCGCGGCTGTTCCTTTCGCTCTGGGGGCGTCGTCCCGCCCGGCCCCGGGTCGGCCGCAGGCCGCCGTGCGAGGCCCTCCGGCGGTGGATGCGACCTCGCGCACACCGCGGGCGACGGCCGGCTCGGGGTCCCGCCCGGGACCCCGAGCCGTCGGGTCAGCACCCCGGGGGCACGTGAAGGGCGTACGTCCCGGAGGAGGTCACCACGGCTCCGTCACCGTCACCGGGGCCGACCCGGCGTACCGTCCGCGGGTCGTCGGGTCGGCCGGGGCCGTGCGGGAGCCGGTGAAGTACTCCGCGTCCTTCGGACGGTCGGCGGGATGGCCGGAGCGGGCGACCGGCGCCAGGTGCGGTATGTACTTGGAGCAGTGGATGTAGGCCTCCTCGACGGTGAGGTGGACCCACAGTTCCGGACCGCGCCCCGGCGCGACGTCGACGGGCAGCCCGGGCTGCGCGGCGCGGAGGTCGGCGTCGAGGTAGAGCCGGGCGACACCGTTGACGTGCAGACCGACGTGGTGCTGCGTGAAGTCGACGAAGAGCATGCCCAGGTGGGGATTCTCCGTCATGTTGCCGGCGCTGGCGAGCACGCCGTTCCCCCGGAACTCCGGGTAGGCGAGGGTGTGTTCGTCCAGCACGTGCACGAAGCCGGGCGGGCCCGCCCGGAAGCTGGCGTCGCATTCCCCGTGGGAGTCGGCGGTGGCCAGGAAGACCATGCTCTGGCGGCCGATGAACTCCCGCATCTCGGCCGTGAGGCAGGGGCGCACCTGCTGGTCGTAGAACCGGGCCGCGCGGTCCGCGCTGCCCATGTGCTGCTGCAGCCGGTGTTCACCCGCTGATCCGAAGGGTGGTGGGTGGAAGGTCACGAGGCGTTCTCCTGGCAGGATCGGCAAGCGTGGGGCTCAAGGAGCGGACAGGACGGGAGTCTCGAACGGGTCGTGGTGGATGCGGTCGGGCAGGGTGCCGTGCTGCGTGAGCGTCTCGCTGGCGGAGACCACCATCGGCGCCGGTCCGCTGAGATAGACGTCGTGCTGGTACCACGGGCCGTACTCGGCCAGAACCTGCGGCAGGGACCCCCGGATGCCCGGGATGTACTCGTGGGAGACGGCGCCCCTGATGGACAGCCAGTGGTGCTGCTGCGCCATCCGGAGCATGTCGTCGACCCCGTACAGCTCGGCACCGGTACGGGCGCCCAGGAACAGGTCGACCTGGTGCCGCCCGCCACGACGGGCCACTTCCTCGACGATCGCGCGGATGGGCGCGAGGCCGGTGCCGCCCGCCACGCAGAGCAGGTCGCTGTGGACGGCGGCATCGAGCACCATGTCACCCATCGGCGCCCCGAGTTGGAGCAGGTCACCCACGGCGCACCGGTGTACGAGCGCGTCGCTGACCGAGCCGCCGGCCACCGCGCGCACGTGGAAGGTGAGCGTGCCGTCCTGACGGGGCGCGTTGGCGGGTGAGTAGTAACGCCAGTGCTTGGGCCACCACGGCGTCTCGAGGCTGACGTACTGTCCGGCCGCGTAGGGGTACGCCATGTGGGGCCGTACGGTGATTTCGGCGATGCCGTGTCCGCGCAGGGCCTTGTGCACCACCGTGGCGGGCCAGACGGCGGGCCGCTGTGCCTCGTCCCGCTCGGCGGCGTCGATCATCACGTCGGCGACCACGCCGTACGCCTTGGTCCAGGACGCGGCGATCTCCTCGGTCCAGGCGGGACCGGCGTAGCGGGCCAGAGATGCGAGGAGGCACTCGCCCACGGCGGGGAAGTGTGCGCCGAGGGTGCCGAACTTGCGGTGGTCGCGGCCGAGGTGACCGCAGAAGCGGACCAGCCCCTCCGGGTCGTCGACCAGGTCCACGATGCGCAGGAGCGCACGCAGCAGGCGGCCTCGCTGGGCGTCCATGCCCGGGGGGAACAGGGGACGGACCTCGGGGTAGCGGGCGAAGAGGATCGCGTAGAAGTACACCGTCATGTCCGCGGCGAACGGTTCGACCACGGAGACGGAAGCCCGTATGAGGGCTGCCTCGTGGGCCGAGAGCGGCGGCTCGGCGGTGTCCGGCCGGCCGGCGCCGTCCGGGGCGGGAACCGCGTGGGGCGCGGGGTCCCGCGGGTGCGGGTGTGGCGGCGTGTGCGCGTGCGGGGGAGTCGGCGTGGGTGGGTTGGTGGGGCGTCCGATCCGGAACCTCAAGAGACCAGTGCTCCTCCTGTCGGTATCCGACCCGGCCGGGAACGCGCGCGGGCGGGGCCCTCACCCCTTCCGTCTCTCGGGCGAGCGGTGGCCGGCACGGTGACGGGGGCGGGCATGGGTCCTCCAGAGGGGCGGGTCGGCAAACGGATCAAGCGGTTCCGGAGGCTACATGATCACGGGTGTGACTCAGAAGTAGCAAGGCTCCGCGACGGCGGGAGCCGGGGCCGGGGACCCGCGCGTGCGGTTCGCCGCCCAGCCGGGGGTTTCGCGCACGTCACCGGGCGGTCACATACCGGCCCCGCGTACCTGATGGGTCGACAGTTCGTCTTCCCCGCGCTCCGATTGACAGTCCTTGTGTCGATTGTGGCGCAGGTCACGCGGTACGAGAGTGGCCGCCTTCCCATCGGCTACCCGCCGCCAGCATCGAGAGGACGTCCATGTCCCACAGTCCCACCGGTGAAGTACACCGGCTCAAGGCGAACTCGGTCGGCCTCGTCGGGGTGGTCTTCATGGCCGTGGCCACCGCCGCGCCGATCACCGCGATGACCGGCAACCTGCCGATCGCCGTCGGCTTCGGCAACGGCATCGGGGCCCCGGCCGGATATCTCTTCGCCACCCTCGTCCTGACGGTCTTCGCCGTCGGCTACGTCGCCATGGCCAAGAGGATCACCGCGGCCGGCGCGTTCTACGGCTACATCTCACACGGCCTGGGCCGGATCGCCGGCATGGCTTCCGGGATGCTCGCGGTCCTCGCCTACATCGTCTTCGAGGCTTCGATCGTCGGCGTCTTCTCCTACTTCGCCAAGACGACCGTGCACGACCAGCTCGGCGTCGACCTGCCCTGGATCGTCTACGCGGCCGCCATGCTCGGTGTCACCGTCGTCCTCGCGCACTTCGACATCAACTTCACCGCCAAGGCGCTCGGCGTGATGCTGGTGGGCGAGATAGCCGTCCTGTTCGCGGTCGCCACCGCCGTGCTGCTCGCGGGCGGCGGCCCGGACGGCATCCCGCTCGAACCGGTCCATCCGAAGAACGCCTTCACCGGCACGTCCGCCGGGCTCGGCCTCTTCTTCGCCTTCTGGTCCTGGGTCGGCTTCGAATCGACCGCCATGTACGGCGAGGAGTCCCGCGACCCCAAGCGGGTGATCCCGAAGGCCACCCTGATCTCGGTCGTCGGCGTCGGCCTCTTCTACATCTACGTCTCCTGGATGACCATCGCCGGCAACGGCCTGTCCGCATCGGTCGAGCTGTCCTCCTCCGCCAACCCCCTGGACCTCTTCTTCGCACCCACCCGGCAGTTCATCGGCTCCTGGGCCGTCGACTCCTTCCAGTGGCTGCTCCTGACCGGATCCTTCGCCTGCGGCATGGCCTTCCACCAGTGCGCCGCCCGCTACCTCTACGCCATCGGCCGGGAAGGATTCCTCCACCCGGCGCTCGGCCGCACCCACCCCGAGCACGGATCCCCGTACGTCGCCTCCCTCGTGCAGAGCGCCATCGCCGTCGCCCTCGTCGCCGCGTTCTGGCTCACGGGCCAGGACCCCTACATCCACCTCTACACCCTGCTCGCGATCCTCGGGACGATGGCGATCCTCATCGTCCAGACCCTCTGCTCCTTCGCCGTGATCGGCTACTTCCGCAAGAACCACCCCGAGGACCGGCACTGGTTCAAGACCTTCACCGCCCCGCTGCTCGGCGGCCTCGCGATGAGCGCCGTGGTCGTCCTGCTGGTCCTCAACATGAAGACAGCGGCCGGACTCGCCGCGGACTCCCTCGTCTTCACCCTCATCCCCTGGATCGTCGCCACCGTCTTCCTCGGTGGCCTGGCCCTCGGCGTCTACCTGAAGTACAAGGCGCCCGAACGCTACGAAGTCATCGGCCGGGTCGTCCTGGAAGACGCCGCCGAACGCACCGACCCCACCCCCGAGAGCGCGTCCCCCTCCGCCGCGAACGTCTGACACCCCGGGAGCCACCCCTCATGGCCCGAACCTCCGTCATGCACGCACTCAAGCGACTCGCCGCAGAACACGCCGCCGCCCGCCGCCTGGCCCTCCCCACCGCGGACGTACGGGGACTGGGCCGTCGCGCCCTGCTGGAGCGCGCCGCGGCCCTCGGTCTGGGCACGACCCTGGCCGGCGCCGTCGCCGCCGTTCCCGCCCGGGCCGAGACGGCACCGGACGGCAAGAAGCCGTCGACGGGCACCCCCCGCATCGCCGTCGTCGGCGCGGGCATCGCGGGCCTGACCGCCGCACTCACCCTCAAGGACGCGGGCATCGCCTGCACCGTCTACGAAGCCGACCCCACACGGGTCGGAGGCCGCATGTGGACCCAGCGCGACCACTGGGCGTACGGCCAGACCTCCGAGATCGGGGGTGAGCTGATCGACACGAGCCACAAGAAGATCCTCGAACTGTGCCGCCGCTTCAGCCTGACCACCGAGGACTTCCTCGGCGGCGGTCCGAACGGAGCCGAAGAAGTCCTCTGGTTCGACGGCGCCTACTACCCCCGCACCCAGGCCGACGAGGACTTCAAGGCCGTCTACCAGGCCCTGCACCGCGACCTCCAGGGGGCGGGGGAGGTCACGTGGAACTCCACCACCCCCGTCGGCACCGCCCTCGACGACATGTCCCTGTACCAGTGGATCGAGACCCGGGTCCCGGGCGGCCACACCTCGCGCCTCGGCCAGTTCATCGACGTCGCCTACAACGTCGAATACGGCGCCGACACCGTCGACCAGTCAGCCCTGGCCCTGGTCCTCCTCATGGGCTACCAGCCCAACCCCGGCCACTTCAACGTCTGGGGCCTGTCCAACGAGCGCTACCACATCACGGGCGGCAACGACCGGCTCCCCCACGCCATCGCCCGGGCCCTGCCCGCCGGCTCCCTGCTGATGGGCCGCGAACTCACCGCCGTCAGAGCCAACGCCGACGGGACCCAGACCCTGACCTTCGACGACGCGGGCGCCACCCGCACCGTGACCGCCGACCACACCGTCCTGTGCGTACCGCTGCCCGTGCTCCAGCGCATCGACCTCACGGCGGCCGGATTCGACCCGCTCATGCGCAACCTCCTGCGCGATGCCCGCATGGGCCACTGCACCAAGCTCAACATGCAGTTCACCAGCCGGCCCTGGCGCGGCAGCGGGCCGTGGCCCGGCGTCAGCGCCGGCGACTGCTTCACCGACTCCGACGTGCAGCAGACCTGGGACACCACCAAGGTCCAGCCCGGCAACGGAGGCATCCTGCTCCAGTACGGGGGCGGCACCCTGGCAGGCGCCCTCACCCCCGCGACCCCCTTCGCCACCCAGAGCGACCCCTACGTACAAGCCCTCGCCACCCGGACGCTCACCGGCATCGACGCGTTCTTCCCGGGCACCAGGGCCGCCTGGAACGGACGCGCCCAACTGTCCGCCTGGCACCGCAACCCGCTCTCCCTCGGCGCGTACTCCTACTGGCCCACCGGATACCTGCACCGGTACGCCCGCTACGAGGGCACCGCGCAGGGCAACGTCCACATCGGCGGCGAGCACTGCAGTTACGACTTCCAGGGCTTCATGGAAGGCGGCGCCACCGAGGGCGAACGCGCGGCGCGCGAGGTCGTGACCGCCCTGACGTAGACGGCACGGGGGCACTGACACCGCGCGCCGGCGACCCGTCCCGACGGCCGGGTCGCTTCCCCGGCCGTCCTCGACGAATGGAGCCGGTGCCTGCGGGCAGGGGCGCGGTGGGGGAAGAGCTCCCCCGGGAGGGCCGGTGCCGTCGTTCGCCCGGTTCCCCGCGAGCAGGAAGGTGTCTTCCGTGTCGAAGGTCGAAGAGTCGGTCGAGGTCGATGTCCCCGTACGTACCGCCTACAACCAGTGGACACAGTTCGAGTCGTTCCCCCACTTCATGGAAGGGGTGGAGCGCATCGACCAGCGGACCGACACCATGACCCACTGGGTGACGAAGACCGGGGGTGTGGAGCGGGAGTTCGAGGCGGAGATCACCGAGCAGATTCCCGACGAGAGGGTCGCCTGGACGACGCTGAGCGGCGAGGTGAAGCAGGCCGGCGTCGTCACCTTCCACCGCCTCGCCGACTCCAAGTGCAAGGTGATGCTGCAGCTCGACTACGAGCCGGAGGGTTTCGCGGAGAACGTCGGGGACAAGCTCGGCTTCGTCAAGCGGCAGGTCACCGGGGACCTGAAACGGTTCAAGGAGTACATCGAGAGCCGCGGCCGCGAGAGCGGATCCTGGCGCGGCGAGATCTGACGTCCTGACGGGCCGCGCGCCCCGGCGCAGCCCGTCCGTCCGCCGCGGCGCACACCGAGGAGGTCACCAACCTCGGCGCGCACAACGTCTCCCCGGACTACGCGCGGGACCCCGCGGGC
>NZ_JBEXOV010000150.1:0-12154 GCF_040611715.1 Streptomyces sp. NPDC006544
CGCGGCCGCGCACCGCGAGCTGCTGGCCGCAGGGGCGCTCGCCCGGCCCCCGCGGGCCGGCCGTCACCTCTACGCCGATCTGACCCCGCTGCGCGCGGGGCTCGCCCGCAGCGGCGTCGGCGACGCGATGGAACTGGAGGACTGGCTGGGCGGGCGGCTCGGCGCACCGACCCCCGGCGGCCAGCGGTTCGCCGACGAGCCGGTCGCCCTGCGGGTCCGGCTGTCGACGGGGCCGCTGCTGGGTGCGACCCCGGAGGAACGGCTCGCCGCGCTCACCGCACCCGATCCCCTCGAACTGCCCTACGTACGGGGCTCGCTGGACCGGCTGCGGTCGGTCCTGGCCGGACTGTCCGACTGATGCCCGCTGATGCACGACCGCTGCCCGGGTGAGGTCCACGTGAGGTCCGAGTGAGGTCCAAGGGAGGCCCGACCGACGTCCGACTCCGCGCCCGGGCCGGGCGGGTCATCGGCGTACGCGCCGCCAGAGGGGCGGGGCCGCGCTGACGGTCAGGGCGAGGGCCACCGCCAGGGCCACGCCCTTCCAGGGTTCCGAGAAGAGGGAGCCGCCCAGGATGCCGATCAGGCCGTAGGTCGCCGCCCACGCCAGGCAGGCCGGGGCGGCACCGCGGGCGAAGCGGCGCAGGGGGAGTTCCGCCAAGAGGCAGGCGAGCATCACCGGGATGCGCCCGCCCGGGAGCAGCCGGGAGACCACCAGCACCACGACGCCGTTCTCGTCCAGCTTCCGCTGGGCCTGGCCGAGGCGCTCGGGCGTGGCCCGCCGGCGCAGGGCCTCCAGCCAGCGCGAGCCGTTGCGCGAGTGGACCCCCCGGCGGCCCAGCCAGTAGAGAGCCAGGTCCCCGACGAACGCGGCCAGCGAGGAGACGGCGAACACCAGCAACAGGCCCAGCGGGAAGGAGTCCTGATGGAACGCCACCACGGCGGCCGAGCTCACCAGCGCGCCCGTGGGAATGACCGGCACCAGCGCGCCCAGCGCCACCAGGACGAACAAGGTCGGGTAGCCGAGCGCCTGTTGGGTGGACTCGGAGGGGGTCTGCCCGGCCGTTTCCGCCAGCTGCCACAGGGCCGTGGGCACGATCACGGCAGTCGCACCCGTTCCCCGTGCGCGGGCACCCGTACCGTCACCTTCGGAGCCTCCAGCCGTGCGTACCGGGCGAACTCCTCGCCCGGCGCGTGGAATTCGTGCGGCCGCACCGCGTCCATCCCGATCGGCCAGTACGTCCCCCAGTGCACCGGGACCGCCGCCGCGGGCGCCAGCAGGGCCAGGGCCCGCGCCGCGCCCGCCGCGTCCAGGTGCCCCGGGCCCAGGTACGGGCCCCAGCCGCCCACCGGCAACAGGGCCACGTCCACCGGCCCGACCTCGTCGGCCATCGAGTCGAACAGCCCGGTGTCCCCGGCGAAGTACGTCCGCGACGCGCCCTCCACCACGTACCCGAGCGCGGGCGCTCGCTGCGGTCCGAACGGCAGCCGCCTCCCGTCGTGGCGCGCGGAGACCGCCCGTACCCGCAGCGGTCCGCGGACTCCCGTGCCGTCCCGCGCGGACTCCCGGGCACCGCCGCCCGCCACGGAGAGCTCGTCGCCCGGGGACATCTCCGTGACCGCCAGCCCCCGTGTCCCCGCGATCCGGGCCAGACCCGGCACCGCCCGCCGGGCCCCGCGGGGCACCAGCAGCCGGGTCCCGGGCGCCAGCCGCGCCAGCGAGGGCAGGTGCAGGTGGTCGGAGTGCAGGTGCGAGACGAGCACCGCGTCCGCGACCGCCGCCTCCGGCGGGGGCGGCGCCCCGCGGCGGCGCCGCAGGTGCGCGAGGCGCCGCGCGAACAGCGGGTCCGTCAGCAGCCGGACCCCGGAGTCCTCGACCGTGCACGTGGCATGACCCCACCAGGTGACCTGCACCGGCACGTGTGCCCCCTCCCGCTTCCCGTCCGCCGCCCGCATCGGCCGCGCGCCCGCCCGCATCGGATGGCGCGCCCGCCCGCGCCGGCCGCGCGGGCCGGCCTCGGGTCGAGCCTAGAGGCTGCCCCGCGCAACCGCCCGGAACCAGGTCGGGGGCCCCTCTCCTCGCCGACGGCGAATCGGAGTAGGGTCGGGCGGCATGGATGAGCTGCGCGTGGCCGCGATCGCCAGCCTGGCCCCGCTCGAAGACCTCGACGCCGATCCCTTCGCCGTCGACACCCGGAGCCAGCAGGCCATGTGCGCCCGCTGGGCCGCGGGCCGGGGCTACGTGGTGACGAGGCACCTCCTCGTCTACGGGCTGCGCGCCGACCACTGCGGGCTCTGGCACGACGTCGACGCCGGCCGGGTCGATCTGTTCGTCGCCGCCAACCGCCGGGTCCTGGATCGGGCGCTGCACTCCGTGGAGGAGTTCGCCGCCGAGTGCGAACGGCGCGGTGTGCGGCTGGAGACCGCCGGGCTCGACGAACCGCGGTACACCTCCGCGATGAAGGCCGAAGTGCACCGCCGGCTCTCCATGCCGACCGCGGGCTACGACGGCACGTAACGGCCGCCCCGCCACCCGGACCTCTCGCCCCGGCCGCCCCCCACACCCGCCACCCCCCGTACGCACATGCGCCACCTGTGTCATCCGGCCGGGGCACCACCGCTGTGCGAGCCTGGAGGGAGTGTGGGACGGGGGCTCGTCGGCGCGGTGCGGTGCGGGCCACAGCGGTGAGGCGGGTGCGGAGTGTTGCGAGGCCGGTGGCGGAGCGCGGGCGGCGCCCTGGTGCGGATCGTTCTCGTCTGGGCCGTGTCCACCCTCACGATGCTCGCCCTGGCCGGCATCCTCCCCGACTTCCGGCTGCAGGCCGTCGGCGACGACCACGACAGCATCACGCAGATCGGGCTGACGGCCGCGATCGGCGCCGGGGCGTTCGGTCTGCTGAGCGCCCTCGTCTGGCCGGTCGTCGTCCGCGCCCTGCTGCTCGTACCGGCCCTCGTGCTGGGCCTCCTCGTCTTCTTCCTCAACGGCTCCTTGCTGCTCATAGCCCTCAGCCTGATCCCGGCCGGCCGGGGCGAGGCCGCGCCCGAGACGGCCGTGGTCGTCGCCGCGGTCATGTCCGCGGTGGCCTCGGCCACGTCCACCGCACTCGCCGTCCGGGACGACGAGGCCTACCGGCGCCGCCTGTACCGCCTCGCCGACCGGCGCCGTCGCCGCCAGCGGCGGGACGCCGGGCCGGGCGCCGGCGAAGGCGCGCCCGGCCTGGTCTTCCTCCAGCTCGACGGGGTCGGGTACGAAATGCTGCGGCACGCTGCGGGCAGCGGGCTGATGCCCACCGTGGCCGAATGGCTCGACCGCACCCACCGCATCAGGTCCTGGCGGACCGACTGGTCCAGCCAGACCGGCGCCAGCCAGCTCGGCATCCTGCACGGCTCCAACTTCGACGTCCCGGCCTTCCGCTGGTACGAGAAGGACACCGGCGAGGTGGTGGTCTGCAACCGGCCGACCAGCGCCGCCGAACTCCAGCGCCGCGCCGTCGAACGCACCGGGAACGGCGGCCTGCTGGTCCGCGACGGCGCCAGCCGCGGCAACCTCTTCAGCGGCGGCGCCGGACAACTGGCCCTGGTCCTGTCGGTCTCCGCGCGCCGGGGGCCCGGCAACCGCTCCCGCGCGGGCTACTTCGCGTACTTCTCCGATCCGGCCAACGCCGTCCGCACCGCCCTGTCCTTCACCGCCGAAGTGGGCCGGGAGATCGTCCAGTCGGTACGCGGCCGCCTGCGCGGGGACCGGCCGCGCGTCGCACGCGGCGGCCTGTATCCGCTGATCAGGGCCTTCGCCACGGTGGTGGAGCGGGACGTGGTGGTCGCGGCCGTGATCGGCGACATGCTGGCCGGGCGCGCCGCCGTCTACGCCGACCTCGTCGCCTACGACGAGGTCGCCCACCACTCGGGCCCGCGCGCCCGGGACGCCGAACAGGTGCTCGCCCGCCTCGACCGCAGCCTCGCCCTGGTCGCGCGGGTCGCCGAGCACGCGCCCCGCGCGTACCGGATCGTGCTGCTCTCGGACCACGGCCAGAGCCCGGGGGAGACCTTCCTGGCCCGGTACGGGCTCACGCTGAAGGACCTGGTCCGGGTGGGCTGCGGACTGCCGGTGTCCCGGCGGGCGGGCCGCACCAGCAGCGGGGCCGAGGCGCGGGCCGCCGTACGGGCCGCCCTGCACCGGCCGGTCGAGGAGGAGGACGAGGAGGTGCGCCCCGGGCGGGGCCCGGACCCGGTGGTCCTGGCGTCGGGCAACCTCGGGCTGATCTCCTTCCCGGACCTGCCCGGCCGGGCGTCGAGGGAGCGGATCGAGCGCGCGTACCCGGCGCTGCTGGCGACGCTGGCGGCCCATCCGGGGATCGGGTTCCTGCTGGTGGACGGGGTGGTGCTGGGCCCGGACGGGGCCGAGGCGCGGCTGGACGTGCCGGGGGCGGCGGAGGCGCTGCTGGCCCGCTTCGGGCCGGGCGCGGCGCAGGCGGTCCGGCGGACCGACGCCTTCCCGCACGTGGCCGACGTCATGGTGAACTCGGCGTACGACCCGCGGACGGGCGCGGTGCACGCCTTCGAGGAGCAGATCGGCTCCCACGGCGGCCTGGGCGGGGAGCAGGGGCACCCGTTCCTGATGTGGCCGGTCGAGCTGTCGGAACCGGACCCGGAGCCCGGACCGGAACTGGTGGGCGCGGAGGCGGTGCACGCGGTGCTGCGGGACTGGCTGCGGGAGGTGGACGGACCCCAGGTGCCCGTCCCCTCGCCGCTGCCGACGGCCGGGGTCGCGCCCCCGCCCCCGGCACCTTGAAGGCGGCTGTCGGCTCGGCTCGGGACGGCTCGGGCCGGCGGTTGGGGCCGCGCGGTAGCTTGGGAGGAGAGACCGGTCCGTCAGGGGGGCTCTAAGGGGTCGCCATGTCCGCGATCAGGAAAACCATCGACATCGACCGCCCGCCCGAGGACGTCTACGCGTACGTGACGGACCCCACGCACCTGCCCGAGTGGCAGGACAGCGCCCTGTCGGCGGTTCCGATGGGTGACCTTCCCGTCCACATCGGTTCCAGGGTCATCGTCACCCGCCGGATCGGCAGGCGCAGGATCCCCACCAAGATGGAGGTCACGGAACTCGACCCGCCGAGGAGCTGGCACTTCCACGGCGTCGAGGGACCGGTGCGGCCCGACGTGCGGGGCACCATCGAACCCCTCGACGGCGGGACGCGCTCGCGCGTCACCCTGGCCGTCGACTTCGAGGGCCACGGCATGGGCAGGGCCCTGGTCCCCCTCGTGGTCAAGCCGATGGTCCGCAAGGAGATGCCCCGCGGCGAGGAGAAGTTGAAGCACCTCCTGGAACACACCGCTGCCTGAACCGAACCGGCGGCGAACCGGGGGCCCGGTGCCGCGAACCGGAGGCCGGGCGCCGCGAACCGGCGGCCCGGTGCGGCGAACCGGAGGCCGGCGGGGGAAAACCTGGTGCTCCAGGACACGCGGTGCGTCCACACTGGGCGCGCCGCGTACCCACTCCCCGGAGGACGACCACACCCGTGCAGGCCGCCGTCACCGTCACCCCCGCCCAGCTCCCCGAACTGCTCCTCGGGCTCGCCACCGTGCGGCCCGTCTTCCTGTGGGGTGCCCCGGGGATCGGGAAGTCCTCGCTCGTGCGGAAGTTCGCGGATTCCCTGGGTCTGGAGTGCGTCAGCCTGCTCGGTACGCAGCTCGCGCCCGAGGACCTCATCGGCGTTCCGCAGATCCGTGACGGGCGTTCGGTGTTCTGCCCGCCCGAGGCGATCGCCCGCGACGAGCCGTACTGCCTGTTCCTCGACGAGCTCAACGCCGCGAGCCCGGACGTGCAGAAGGCCTTCTACTCGCTGATCCTCGACCGGCGGATCGGTTCCTACGAACTGCCCGCCGGCTCCGTAGTGATCGGCGCCGGCAACCGGGCCACCGACAACGCGCTGGCCCGGCCCATCGCCTCCGCGCTCGTCAACCGGCTCACCCACGTCCACCTGCGGGCCTCCGCCGGCGACTGGCTGGTCTGGGCCGGCGAGAACGGCATCCACCCCTGGGTCGCCGACTACCTCGCCGACCGCCCCGACCACCTCTGGTCGCAGCCGCCCAAGAGCGAGGAGCCGTTCTCCACGCCCCGCTCCTGGCACATGCTCTCCGACGCCCTGCACTCCTTCGGTCCGGGCCTGGACGAGCAGACGCTCGGCGTCCTCGCGCACGGCACGCTCACCCCCGCGCACGCCGTCTCCTTCCGCGGCTACGCCAAGATCGTCCGCCACAGCTTCGGGATCGAGGCCGTCATCAAGGGCGACGCCTCCTGGCCCGCCCGCATGGAGGACCGCGACCTGCTCTACTACCTCGCCGAGGCCTTCCGGGGCCGCCTCGTCAAGGAGCTCCCCGCCCGCAAGGAGCACGTCTCGCCGGGCGTCCGGCAGACCGCCTACCGTGCGAAGTCCCTGCTCGTGCAGCTCGCCGAGATCTCCGTCGAGGTCGCCCAGACCGTCATCGCCGACGACGCGGACGGCCTGCCCGTCCTGCCCGCCTGGTTCCTCATCGAGGCCGCCCGCGACATGCCCCGGCTGGTCGAGGCCCGCCGGTGACCACGCGGAAGCCTGCCAAGCAGCAGGCCAAGGCCAAGCCCGACGCGGCCACCCTCGCCTACGAGGCCGGGCGGGCCGCAGTCCGGCAGAACCCCGCCCTGGGCGCGGTCTCCGCGACCTTCTGCCGCAGTCTCCAGTGCGCTTCCTGTGCGGCCGCCGGACTCGCCGTGGTCAGTTCCAACGGCGTGGTCCACTCCCACCCCACCCTCCGCGCCGAGCCCGCCGCATGGGCCTGGGCGCTGGCGCACTGCCTGCTCCACCTCGGATTCGGTCACGTTCCCGCATCCGAGGAGGGGGACCGGCCGCAGCCCGACCGCGCCGACCTCGCCGCCCGCTGCGTGGTCGTCAACCGCTTCCTGCTGAACTTCCCCGTCGGCCGGGCCCCCGACCGGCTGCCCGGCGCGTACCCGGGCGGCGACGAGGAGCAGCTCGCCGGCGCCTGGCGCCAGGGCGGCGTCCCGCCCCGCTACGAGGACTGCGCCGCGAGCGCCCCCGGCACCCCCGACCAGATCCTGGTGCCCTGGCGGAACGGGAACGCGGCCCCGGACTGGCAGACCGGCTTCGCCCATGCCCTCACCCGGTCCGTGTCGGCCACCATGGACCTGGCCGCCGGCCGCGAGGGCCACCGCCCGCAGCCGTGGGAACGCGCCCTGAACTGGTTCGTCTCCTCCTACCCGTTGCTCGGCGGCCTCGCCGCGGGTCTGCGGATCGTCGCCGACGCGGAACTCTCCCGCGCCCAGGGCATCGGCATCGCCGCCGTCAGCGCGAGCGCGGGCGAGATCTACGTGAACCCGCTGCGTTCCTTCACCGACGGCGAGTGGCGGTTCATCCTGGCCCACGAGATGCTGCACGCCGCCCTGCGCCACGGCGAACGCCGCGGAGCCCGTGACCCGTACCTGCACAACGTGGCCGCCGACTACGTCGTCAACGGCTGGCTCGTCGAGATGGGCGTCGGCGAGATGCCCGAGGGGCTGCTGTACGACCCGGAGCTGAAGGACCTCTCGGCGGAGGAGGTCTACGACCGGATCACCGGCGACCTGCGCCGGATGCGCCGGCTCGCCACCCTGCGCGGCAAGGGCCGCGGGGACATCCTGGGTGAGCCGCTGCCGCACCCGGGGAGCGGACCGTACACCGACCTGGACGAGTTCTACCGGCGCGGTCTGGTCCAGGGCTTCGACCTGCACGAGCACGGCGAGCGCGGGCTGCTGCCCGCCGGGCTGGTCGAGGAGATCAGGGCGCTGGCCCACCCTCCGGTGCCGTGGGACGTGCGCCTGGCCCGCTGGTTCGACGAGTACGTGCCGCGGCCGCAGCCGGTACGCAGCTTCGCGCGCCCCGCCCGCCGCCAGGCCTCGACCCCGGACATCCCGCGTGCGGGCCGGTACTTCCCGGCGGAGGAGACGGCCCGGTGCACCTTCGGCGTGGTCCTCGACACCTCGGGGTCGATGGGCACCGCCCTGCTCGGCAAGGCGCTCGGCGCCATCGCCTCGTACGCCGAAGCCCGCGACGTTCCGGCGGCACGCGTCGTGTTCTGCGACGCGGCGCCGTACGACGCGGGCTATCTGCCCCCGACCGAGATCGCGGGCCGGGTGAAGATCCGCGGCCGGGGCGGGACCGCGCTGCAGCCGGGCATCGACCTGCTGCTGAGGGCGGAGGACTTCCCGCCCGGGGCACCGGTGCTGGTGATCACGGACGGGTGGACCGACACCCTGCGGATCCGGCGCGAGCACGCCTTCCTGGTTCCGCAGGGCGCCTCCCTGCCGTTCACGCCCCGGGGACCGGTCTTCCGACTGGCCTGAGGGCGCGGGCCCCGGTCCTAGTCGAGGTAGTCGCGCAGCACCTGCGAACGCGACGGGTGACGGAGCTTCGACATGGTCTTCGACTCGATCTGGCGGATGCGCTCACGGGTGACCCCGTACACGCGGCCGATCTCGTCGAGGGTCTTCGGCTGGCCGTCGTTGAGGCCGTAGCGCATGGAGACCACGCCCGCCTCGCGCTCCGAGAGCGTGCCCAGGATCGACTGGAGCTGCTCCTGGAGGAAGGTGAAGGAGACCGCGTCGGCCGGGACGACCGCCTCGGAGTCCTCGATGAGGTCGCCGAACTCGCTGTCGCCCTCCTCACCCAGCGGGGTGTGCAGGGAGATCGGCTCGCGGCCGTACTTCTGGACCTCGATGACCTTCTCGGGGGTCATGTCGAGTTCCTTGCCCAGCTCCTCGGGAGTGGGCTCGCGGCCGAGGTCCTGGAGCATCTGGCGCTGGACACGGGCCAGCTTGTTGATGATCTCGACCATGTGGACGGGGATGCGGATGGTGCGCGACTGGTCGGCCATGGCGCGCGTGATCGCCTGACGGATCCACCAGGTCGCATACGTGGAGAACTTGAAGCCCTTGGTGTAGTCGAACTTCTCCACGGCGCGGATCAGACCGACGTTGCCCTCCTGGATCAGGTCCAGGAAGAGCATGCCGCGGCCGGTGTAGCGCTTGGCGAGGGAGACCACGAGGCGGAGGTTGGCCTCCAGCAGGTGGTTCTTCGCGCGGCGGCCGTCCTCGACGAGGATCTCGAGCTCGCGCTTGAACGCCGGCTTGTGGTCCTCCTCCTCTTCGAGCTTGTACTCGGAGAAGAGACCCGCCTCGATGCGCTTGGCGAGCTCGACCTCCTGCTCGGCGTTGAGCAGCGGCACCTTGCCGATCAGCTTCAGGTAGTCCTTGACGGGGTCGGCGGTGGCGCCGGCGACCATGACCGTCTGCGCCGGGGCGTCGTCCTCGTCGTCGTCGGACAGGACGAAGCCCGCGCTGCCGCCCGTCTTGGGCGTCTCCTTCTCGGCGTCGTCGTCGAGGTCCTCGGCGGCCCAGTCCTCGCCCTCGGCGGCGGGAGCGGCGTCCTCGTCGCCGTCCTTGGCGCCCTTCTTCGTCGCGGCCGTCTTCTTCACGGCCGTCTTCTTCGCGGCGGTCTTCTTGACCGTCCGCTTCTTCGGCGCGGCGGCGGCCTCGGCCGCCACCTCCTCCTCGGTCCCGGAGGCCGACGGGTCGGATATCGCCGCGGCGGTGGCAGGGGCGGCCGTCTTGCGCGCGCCGATGGGGCGGGGCGCGGCAGCGGCCTTCTTGGTGACGGCGCGAGCCGGGGCAGCGGCCGCCTTGCGCGGCTTCTTGGCGGCAGCCTTCGTGGCGGGTGCGGCGCTGACGTGCAGCGCGACACCCTCCTCGTCCAGGACCTGGTTCAGGCTGCGCAGGACCCGCTTCCACTGGTCCACCGGGATGCGGCCGGCCTCGAAGGCCTGGCGCACGTCATCACCGTTGATGTGACCCTGCTCGCGGCCACGCTCGACAAGCGCGACCAGGGCCTCGGATTCGGCGATCTCCGTGGGGAACGTACGGGACGGGCTGAGCGACACAAGGAGCCTCTCGTTGCGAACAGATATAAGGGGGTGGCGGGACATCATCGCGCGAACTCGGGAAACAGACCCGAGGGGGGTCTGTATTCCGAGCCGCACGAGGACACCTGTCGGTTCATCGCACGCCCGAGTAGATTCGTTACGCGCTGAATTGAGTGACCTGCGCCACGCTGTGACCGGGCAACCGATCGGCGGTGGCTGCGTCCGCCCTTCTTGTCAGCCCGTTTTGCGGGCCTCGATGAGGAACCGGGCGGTGTGCGCGACGAACGGGCCATCGCGTTCGATCTGTTCGTGCAGCTCGCGCAACCGGTCCCGGTACTGCCCGACCGTGAAGCCGGGCACCATCCAGATCACCTTCCGTAGGAAGTAGATCACGGCTCCGATGTCGTAGAACTCCGTCCGGAGCCGCTCCGAACGCAAGTCGACCACTTCCAGGCCGGCCCGCGTGGCATCGGCGACCGCGTCGTCGGGGTGCCGGCCGCGCCGGACCTCCTCCGGCTGCGGGCCCAGGAAGTACTCGACCAGCTCGAAGACGCTCGACGGACCGACCTGCTGGGAGAAGTACGTACCGCCGGGACGCAGGACCCGCGCGATCTCCTCCCACCAAATCGTAACCGGATGCCGGCTGGCGACGAGGTCGAAGGCCTCGTCGCCGAACGGCAGCGGAGGCTCGTCGGAGTCCGAGACCACCACCGCGCCGAGCGGGTGCAGCAGCCGGGTCGCCTTGTCGATGTTCGGCGGCCACGACTCGGTGGCCACCATCAGCGGGGGCAGGGGCCCCGCCCCGGCGAGGACCTCGCCGCCGCCCGTCTGGACGTCGAGGGCGGCCCGGACGCCGGACAGGCGCTGCCCCAGGAGGCGCTGGTAGCCCCAGGAAGGCCGCTGCTCGCCGGCGCGGCCGTCGAGCCAGGAGAAGTCCCAGCCGTCCACGGACACGGCTTCCGCTTCCGCGACGAGATGGTCAAAGGTGGGCGTCATGTCTCGATCGTCCCAGGCCGGGAGCGGCTCATCCACCGGATTGCCCGGCACGGGGGCCGCCGGGGGCAGCCCGCCGGGTCCACCGGGGGGTCGCCTACACTGGGCGGCGGGCCGTGACTGGCGTTCGGGTGGATCACCACCGGGGAGCGGCCCGGCGTACTCCCCGTACGTCGACTGCCGCGCGCCTGGGCGAACCGCGATTCCGCAGCGACGCTCAGGAGACCCCATGACGACTGCCCACACCGAACAGCCGGCCCGCACCGCCGGGCTGATGGACGGCACCGCCCTCGCCCGCCGCATCTCGGAGCAGACCGCCGCCCACGCGGCGCGGATCACCGAGCGCACCGGCACCGCGCCCTGTCTCGCCACCGTGCTGGTCGGCGAGGACCCGGCCTCCGTCACCTACGTGCGCATGAAGCAGAACCGCTGCGCCAAGGCCGGGATCACCTCCCGCCACGTGGAACTGCCGGCCGCGACGACCACCGAGGAGCTCGTCGCCGCCCTGACCGCGCTCTCCGAGGACCCGGAGATCAGCGGCATCCTGCTCCAGCACCCCGTTCCGCACCACATCGACGAGCGCGCCGCGTTCGAGGCCATCGCCCCCGGCAAGGACGTCGACGGGGTCACCATGCACTCCTTCGCCGCGATGGGCTTCGGACTGCCCGGCTTCGTCTCCTGCACCCCCGGCGGCATCATGCGCCTCCTCGCCGCCTACGACGTGGACCTGACCGGCAAGCACGCCGTGGTCGTCGGCCGCAGCGCCATCCTGGGCAAGCCCGCCGGGATGCTGCTGCTGGAGCAGAACGCCACCGTCACCTACTGCCACTCCCGCACCGTGGACCTGCCGTCCATCGTGCGCCAGGCGGACGTGCTGGTCGCCGCCGTCGGCAAGGCCGAGTTCATCCGGGGCGAGGACATCAAGCCGGGCGCGGTCGTCCTGGACGCCGGCTACAACGAGGGCAACGTCGGCGACGTCCACTTCGAGTCGGCCGCCGCCCGCGCCTCGCTGATCACCCCCGTGCCCGGCGGCGTCGGTCCGATGACCATCGCCGTACTGCTGGAGCAGACCGTCCAGGCCGCCGCCACGCAGGCCGGTCTGGCGCTCGCGGACCTCTGACCCCGGCCGCACGTCCTCCCGCACGGCGCGGACGCCCCGGCCCAGCCGGGCTACCGGATGTGGCCACCGGCACCGTCGGCAGGTGCGGGTGCC
>NZ_JBEXOV010000151.1:0-12133 GCF_040611715.1 Streptomyces sp. NPDC006544
TGGAGCACACCGCCGACCAGCTGATCGTCATCGGCCGCGGCGAGCTGATCGCGGCGGAAAGCCTCACGGAGTTCTCCGCCCGTAGCACCCGGCAGTCGACGACGGCCGAGAGCACCAGCGGCTGCAGGTACGGCATGGCCCGGGCCCCGATCCGCCGGCGCCTGCGCAGTGCCCCGTACTCGGCGAGCGAGGTGTAGTCCGGCAGGCACTCGGCGGCGAACGCCTCCAGTTCGCCTACCGGGACCACGCCGGTGCGCCCGCGGTCGTAGGCGCGGTAGGCGCGCCGGAGCGCGTACCGGGCGAGCCGGGTCCGCGCCGCCAGCGACAGCCGGCCGGCCTCCGGGAGGAGACCGGAGCACTTCTCCAGGACCGAGTCGAAGGCGACGAGGCGCTGGCGCAGGTCGTCGAGCTGCCCGCCGAAGTCCGTGGTGGACATGTTGTTGCCGTGCACCCGGTAGAAGGCCTGGTCGGCCCCTCGGACGTAGCCCACGTCGGCATGGGCCGCGAGCCGCATCCACATCTCGATGTCCCCGGCGTGCGGGAGCTGCGGATCGTAGCCGCCGACCTTGCGCTGCAGGCTGGTACGGACGACCACCTCGGGTGAGGTGATGCACCCGGTGCCCTCCCGGAAGCGCCGCTCCAGCCACCACCGCCCGGGATAGACCACCGATCCCGTGCTCCGGGTACGGGCGGTGGGCAGCGGACCGCCGTGCTGGAACCGCAACGGCCTGCCGTAGGCGAAACCGGCCTCCGGGTGGGCGTCGAGCAGGGCCGCGGCGCGCACCAGGGCCCCCGGGACGAGCCGGTCGTCGGCGGACAGCAGGGCCACGTAGTCCCCGTCGGCCCATTCCAGCAGGCCTTCGTTGTAGGTGGCGATGTGTCCCCGGTTGCGTTCGTGGACCCGTACCTCGATGCGGGGATCCGCGGCAGCGAGGGCGCGCGCGACCTCCGCCGAGTCGTCGGGCGAGGCGTCGTCGATGATCAGTACGCGTACGTCGACGCCCTCCTGCTCGTCCAGCACGCTCTTGACGCAGTCGGCCAGGAAGTGGCCGTACTTGTAGCAGGGGATCACCACGCTGACGGTGCTCACTGTCCCGACACCTCCGTCGATCCCTCCGGGGCGAGGCCGGAGGGCACCGTGGCGGTGAACACCGGGCCGACCCAGTAGTTCACCGAGCCGAAGGTGTTGGTGGGGAAGACCGAGGCCGCCCCGTACGTGTAGAGGCCGTTGGCGCCGCCGCTGCCGTCGGCGGGGGCGACCAGGGGATAGGAGCGGTGGGCGGCCGTGAAGTAGCCGCCGTCCACCGCGTACTTGCCGTTGGGCGCGTGGTAGGAGACCACGTACTCGGTGTTCGCCGTGATGGCCACCGGGGTGGTGAAGTGCAGTTGCTGCCAGCCGGACAGGGTCTCGCTGCCGAAGGTGCCGGTGGCCAGGAGCGTGCCGCCGGCGGTCCACAGGCTTCCGGTGTGGGTGCCGGTGTTGGCGGGGCCCTTGTAGAACGTGACACCGGTGACGTAGCCGGCGACCGTGGACTGGAAGCGGGTGCCCAGCTCGACGGAGTTGGTGTCGTCCGCGACGTTGGCGGTGGTCGGCTCGGCGGTGGGGCCCCACAGGGTGCAGGGGCAGTTCACCGCGGGCGGGCTCGTACTGGTGGTGAAGGTCCAGGTGACGGGCGCCGCCATGGTGTTGCCCCACAGGTCGGCCGTCTGCACCGACGCCGTGTAGGTGGTGTTCAGGGCGAGTTCGGTGGACGGGGTGAAGGTGGCGCTGTTCGAGGAGTCGAGGACCTTGCTGCCCGGGACGGCGGCCCCGCCCGGGTCCTTCACGGTGAACACCAGGGTGTCCGCGTCCACGCCCTCGCTGAAGGTGGCCCTGACGGTCGCCGTGATGGCCGTGCCGGTCGCCGCGGACTGCGGCGTCGTCGAGGTGACGGTGGGGGGCACGGTGCTCGCGGTGGCGGTGTCCAGGACCGCGTCCACCCAGTAGTTGCTGCCCGAGGACGCGGTGGCCGGGAACCCGCCGGTGGCGCTGTAACGGTAGACGCCGTTGCCGCCGTCGGTGCCGCTGCGCAGCGCGGTCAGCGGGGCCAGTCCCGCGTCGGAGGCGGCGAAGGTGTTGTCGAAGGAGTACCCGCCGTTGGGCGCGAAGTAGGAGGCGACGTAGGTGGTGTTGGCCTTGACCGGGACCGGCGAGGGGAAGTTCAGCTGCTGCCAGCCGGACGCCGTCTCATGGGTGAAGGTACCGGTGGCCAGGCGCTGGCCCGTGCTGCTCCACAGGCTGCCCGTGTGGGTGCCGGTGTTGGCGGGGGACTTGTAGAAGCGGATCCCGGTGATCGAGCCGGGAGCCGAGGAGCGGATCTTGACTCCGAGCTCGACGGCGCTGCCGTCACCGGCGTTGACGGTGCCCGGCACGGCCGCGGCGGGCCAGACGGTGCAGGGGCACTGCTGCGGCCCCACGGTCAGCGGCACGGTGGTGGTCGAGCCGATGTTGACGCTGTCGTCGACCGCCCGGACCTTGATCTGTACGGCGCCGGGGGTGGTGGGGGTCCACTTGTAGCTCCAGGACCCGGTGCCCGTGGTGGCCTTCCAGGTGGTGCCGCCGTCGGTGGAGACCTCCACCCGGGCCACGACTCCGCCGCCGCTGTCGGCCGAGGTGCCGGTGATGGTCACCGGCCGCAGCGCGGGCACGGTGGCGTTGGCCGCGGGACTGGTCACGGTGATGGCCGGGCCCGTGGTGTCCGTGGACTTCGCCGCCGCGACCAGGTCGCTCTGCAGGGACTTGGGCTGGACGCCCATGTCGGCGAACACGTTGACCGTCGCCTGCTGCATCCGTTTGTCGGCGGTGACCACCGTGTCGTCGGGATCGCCCGTGGGCATGTTGGTAAGGCCCCAGGACCACTGCACGGTGCCCGCGCCGAAGACCAGGGCGTGGGAGGTCTGGTCGCGGAAGGCGACCAGGCTGTGGGTGGCCGTTCCGTTCCCGTAGGTGTTGCCGTAGTCGAGCCGGAGCTTGCCGTCGTTGATGTCCACCGTGGTGGACGACAGCTGGATCTGGCCCGCCGGGCGCGCCGCGTCCTCCACGTCGCTGTCCCACTCGTAGCCGAGGGTGCCGACGGGGAAGGTGGCGGTCTGGGAGGGGGTCAGGCCCGCGACGGTCGTGTTCCGCCACAGCCGCATCTTGGCGAACGCGCCGGGCACGGTGATCGCGTCGCTGCGGTAGCCGTTGACGCTGAACAGGGAGCCGGTCACCTGGTTCTGCGGCTGGAAGGCGCGCCCGTTCGTGGTGCTGGCCGGGTCCATGAAGGTACCGGTCCAGGTGCCGCTCGGGTCGGGGACGCCGTTGGGCTGGGGGAAGGAGAGCTTGGTCTCCTTGTAGCAGACCAGCGTACGGTTGGCCGTGTTGGCGCCGTCGATGCTGGGGGCGAGGCGGGTCTTCCAGAAGACCTCGTTGCCGCTGAAGTACGTCTGGTTGACGCCGGCGTGGCGTGCGTTCAGGGCATTGGTGAACTGGTCCTGGGTCCAGTACTCGTCGTGCCCGGAGGACATGAAGACCTTGTGGTTCTGCAGCTGGGCCGCGCCTCGGGTCGACATGTCGATTCCGGACATGTAGCTCACGTCGTACCCGTTGCGCTCCAGCCAGGAGATCATCTGGAACTCGGACCCGTAGATCCCGTTCTCGCCGCCGATGTCCATCGGGCGGTTGTAGCTGACCTCGTACGCCCGGCCGTCCGGCGCGGGCCCCGCGCCGTCGTACAGGTCCTGGCCGCCGTAGTTGTTGTACGCCTGCCAGGTCTGGTCGCTGGTCTGCACGACGATGTCGGAGTGGCTGGAGTCGTTGCGCACGACGAAGGGGTAGGGCATCACCCCGTTGCCGTCCGCCTGGTCGAAGTTGGCGATGTACAGGCCCGACACGGCGTCGAACGGGACCGTCCACGTGGCGGTCACGGGCCAGTTGCCGCAGTCGACGAGCCCGGTGGCGGGCTTGGTGGCGCAGCTCTGCGGGTTGCCGCCCGGCGCCACGTTCGCCGGGCGGATCTGGGCCGCCTGAGCCGCGGTCGACATCAGCCGGGCCCCGTCACCCCCGTAGTGACCGAGCCGGTAGACCGACACCTTGTACGGGGTCGGCGACTGGATCTTGAACTGTACGGTGTCGCCCGACTGGACGCTGGTCTGGGCGCTGAAGCCCTTGATGTCCCCGTAGGCGCTGGGCGCGAACCACTCGGACATCGGCGTGCCCGCCTTGGAGTTCTCGCACACGATCGCGTTCGTGCCGGAACCGCAGGGGTCCACCGCGACCGCCACCGCCGAAGGCGGTAAGACCGAGGCCATCAGAGCGGCGACGGCCGTGAAGAGTCCGTACCGGAGCAGCCTTGTCCGTCTGTTCATCCGTTCCTCCTTGTGCCGCTTCTGCGTCAGAGCAGGGCGTCGGTGAGCGCGTCCACGACCCGCTGCTGTTGGGCGGCGGTGATCTGTGGGAAGAGCGGGAGGGAGAGCATCCGGTCGGCGGCCTGTTCGGCGTGCGGGAACTCCCCTCGTCCGTGGCCGAGATGGCCGAATGCAGGGGTGAGGTGTACCGGGGCGGGGTAGTGGACGCCGGCGCCGATGCCCTCCGCGTTGAGCTTGCCCACGAGCGCGTCGCGGTCGGCGTCGCGGACCCGGACGACGTACAGGTGCCAGACGTGGACGTTGCCCTCGGCCGTGGCGGGCGGGGTCAGGCGGCCGGCGGCCACGGGAGCGGCGAGCAGCTCGTCGTAGCGGGCGGCGGCGGCGCGGCGGGCCGCGTTCCCCTCCGCCAGCCGGGCCAGCTTCGCCCGCAGCACCACGGCCTGCAGTCCGTCCAGGCGGCTGTTGAACCCGGCGACGTCGTGCCGGTACTTGGCGACGCCCCCGTGGTTGGCCAGTGCCCGCACCAGGTCGGCGGTCTCCTCGTCATCGGTGACCACCGCGCCCGCGTCACCGTACGCGCCTAGGTTCTTGCCCGGGTAGAAGCTGGTCGCGGCGATCCCGCCGCTGCCGGGGCTGCGCCCGCTGCGGCTGGCGCCCTGGCTCTGCGCGGCGTCCTCGACGACCCTGACGTGCGACGGCAGCCGCGCGGCCAGTTCTGCGGCGTCGGCGCACTGCCCGTACAGGTGCACGGGGACGACCGCGCGCGTGGCCGTGCCGACGGCCTTCAGCGCGGCCTCGGGGTCCATCAGGAGGGTGTCCGGGAGGCAGTCCACCAGCACCGGCCGGGCGCCGATCCGGGCGACGGCCCCCGCGGTGGCGATGAAGGTGTTGGCGGGCAGTACCACCTCGTCGCCGACGCCCACCCCGCTCGCCCGCAGGGCCAGTTCCAGGGCGTCGGTGCCGTTGGCCACGCCCACGCAGTGCGCGGTGCCCGCGAAGGCGGCGTACTCGCGCTCGAAGGCGCGGACCTCCTCGCCGCCGATGAAGGCGGTGTCCGCCAGCACGCGGTCGAATCCCGCGCGTATCTCCTCGGCGACCTCGGCGTGGGCCGCCTTCAGGTCGACCAGCGGTATCTGGTTCATCGGGTTGTGCTCCCCATCCGTGTCTCCGGCCTCCGGCCGGTCTCCAGGACCTCGGCCCGCAGCTCCTCGAGCGCCGGGCCCCCCGCCTCGCGCAGCCGGCGGGCCGGGCTTCCGGCCCAGACCTCTCCGGGCGGCACATCGGCCAGGACCGTGCTTCCCATGCCGGTCAGCGACCAGGCGCCGACCGTGGTGTACTCCCGGACCAGGGCTCCCGCGCCCACGTAGGCCCCCCGGCCCAGCCGCACCCCGCCGCCGAGGCGGACGCCCGAGGCGAGGGTCGCGAAGTCCCCGACCCGGTCGTCGTGGGTGAGGACCGCGTGCGGCATGACCGCCACGTGGGACCCCAGCCGTACGGCCGCCGTCAGCACGCAGTGCGCGAGGAGCACCGAGCCCGAGCCGAGCACCGAGGAGCGGGAGACCACGGCCGTCGGGTGGACCACCGTGGCGTACCGGTTCTCGGGCAGGCCCAGGCGCCGCACCAGGCGGGCCCGTACCGCGTAGTCGCGTGGGCTGCCGACGCAGACCACCACCCGGGTACCGGGGCGGCTGTGCACCAGATCGCAGCCGCCCAGCACCTCCACCCCGTCCAGGTCCCGGCCCTGCAGGGCCGGATCGTCGTCCAGGTGCCCGGCGAGCCGCCACCGCGGGGTGCGGCCGCCCGCCAGGTCGGCGGCGACCGTGTCCCGTACGGCCTGGGCCGCCTCCCGGGCGAATCCGCCGGCCCCCACGATCAGCAGGTCCTCGGTGGCCGGCCCGCTCGTGCGCGTCATCCGCCGGCCCGCCCGTCCGTCCGTCTGCCGTCCTGTCCGGCGTCCTGTCCGGCGCCGGAGCCGCCGCCGTGTCCGCCGCCGTGTCCGTCCGGCCCGGCCGCGGCCCGATCCCGCAGGACGGCCACGACCCGGTCCTGCTGCTCGTGCGTCATCGCGTGGAAGAGCGGCAGGATCAGCGAGTCGCGGGTGATCCGCTCGGTCGCGGGCAGCGCCGCTGCCCCGTGCCCGGCGTAGGCCGGCTCCAGGTGCGAGGCCATGATCCCGCGCCGGGCCGAGATTCCGGCCTCGGACAGCGCGGCGAGCAGTTCGTCCCGGCCGACCGGGAACTCCTCGGTCAGCAGCACCCAGTACGACTGGAAGTTGCCCTCGCCGTAGGCGGGATCGGCGACCGGCCGCAGGCCCGGTATCCCTTCGAGTCGCCGCGCGTACCGGGCCGCCAGCTCCCGGCGGCGGCTCACGATCTCGTCCAGCTTGCCGAGTTGCACCAGGCCGATCGCGGCCTGGATGTCGGTCATCCGGTAGTTGTAGCCCACTTCGAGGTAGCTCTCGGCGATCGGTTTGCTGCTCGCGTGACGCTGCGCGGCGGACACGTTCATGCCGTGCTCGCGCAACCGGCGCAGCCGCTCGGCCCACTGGGCGTCGTCCGTGGTCACCATGCCGCCCTCGCCGGTGGTGATCACCTTGCGGGGGTGGAAGGACCACGCCGCCAGCAGCGCGCCCTGGCCGACGGACTTGCCTCCCACGGTGGCGCCGATGCCGCAGGCGGCGTCCTCCACCAGCGGGACGTCCCAGTCGGCGCATGCCGCGCGCAGGGCGTGCACGTCGGCCGGCACTCCCCCCTGGTGGACGGCGAGCACCGCCCGCGTGCGCGGCGTGCGCACCGCGTCCACCGTGGCCGGCGTCAGGTTCCCGGTGGCTTCCTCCACGTCCGCGAACACGGGGTGCGCCCCGACGTGGCGGACGGCGTTGGCCGTGGCGATGAACGACAGCGAGGGGACGATCACCTCGTCGCCGGGACCGAGCTCCAGGGCGATCAGCGCCAGGTGCAGGGCGGTGGTGCACGAGCTCACGGCGATGCCGTGCCCGGCGCCGACCCGTGCGGCGAAGGCGCGCTCGAACTCCGTGACGCGGGGGCCCTGGGCGACCCAGCCGGAGAGGACGGCGTCGGCGGCGGCCCGCGCCTCCTCCTCGCCGAGCCACGGGACCATGACCGGGATACGGGCCGGTGCGGCCTGGGCGGGCGCCGCCGGGGTGCTCATCGGCCCGCCCCGGCGCTCTCGCCGCTCCCGGCGACGGCGGGGGCGGGGGCGGCGGTCCCGTCCGCCGCACGCTCGGCCCGCCACCAGTCCACCAGGTCCCGCAGCCCCGTACGCAGGTCGATCTCGGCCGTGAAGCCGAGCCGCCCCGTGGCAGCGGAGGTGTCCGCGAGACGCCGGGTCACCCCGTTCACGGCGCGGGCCGGCCCGTGCTCGGGCACCATCCCCTGCGCGTCCATGGCCTCCAGCAGGCCGTTCGCGAGGTCGAGCAGGCTGGTCTCGGAGCCGCTGGCGACGTTGAACACCTCGTCCGTCAGGTCCGATTCGGCGGCCAGCAGGTTGGCCCGTGCGATGTCCCTGACGTGGACGAAGTCCATCGTCTGGGTGCCGTCGCCGAGGATCAGCGGCGGCTCGCCCGCGGCGATCCGCTCCATCCAGCGGATCAGTACCTCGGTGTACAGCCCGTGGATGTCCATCCGGGGGCCGTACACGTTGAAGTAGCGCAGCGCGACGTAGTCCAGCCCGTACATGGAGTGGAAGCTGCGCAGGACGCCCTCGTTGAAGGCCTTCGCGGCCCCGTAGAAGGTGTCGTTGTGGTATGGGTGGTGGCGCTCGGTGGTCGGGAAGGACTCCGCCATTCCGTAGACGGAGGCCGAGGAAGAGGCGATGACCTTGCCCACCCCGGCCGCGGCGGCGGCCTCCAGCACGTTGAAGGTGCCGTCGACCATCACCTCGTTCGCGAGCCTCGGCTCCTCGGCGCACTGGGTGATGCGGATCGCCGCCAGGTGGAAGACCAGGTCGGCGCCCTCGGTCGCCTTGCGCACCGCGGTGACGTCCCGGATGTCGCCCTCGACCAGGTCCACGACGCCGCTCGGCAGCGCGCGGGCCAGATTGGCCGTCCGTCCCCGGACGAAGTTGTCGAGCACCACGATCTCGCGCGCCCCGTTGTCCACCAGCAGGTCCACCAGGTGCGAGCCGATCGTGCCCGCTCCGCCGGTGACCAGAATCCTCTTGTCTCGTACGCTGCTCAACGCCCTGCCCCTACTGAGTCGGTCATGGTGTTCCCTGCTGCGCCCGTCGCGGTGTGCGCGGCATGGGGCGCGAGAGCCGGGTGAACGGTCAACGCCCGGTGCGCAGTCCGACGACCGCGCCCTTGAACTCCAGGCTCCGGGAGGCCGCTTCGAGGATGTCGAGCACCTGGAGGCCGGCCCGGCCGTCGGTGAGCGCCGGACGCCGCGTCCGGATCGCGGCGGCGAACTCCTCGACCATGCTGCGCAGGGCCTCCTTCTCACCGAGCGCGGGTGCGACCATGTCGCCCGTCCGGTAGGAGACGAGCATGTCGCGGCGCTCGTCCGCGCCGATCTCCTGCGGTGCCGTCAGGTCCACGCCCCGGTCGAAGACCGCGACGCGCTGGGTGGGGTTGAGGTCGTCCCACACCAGGGTCCGCTTGGAACCGCCGACCATGGTGGTGCGGACCTTCACCGGGGACAGCCAGTTGACGTGCACGTGGGCGATGGCGCCGGTGTTGAGCTGGAGCGTCAGATAGGCCACGCAGGACTGGCCGGCGCCGATCGGGTCGGCCCCGTGCGCGGCGACGGCGACCGGCCGGACGTTCTCGGGGAGGATGAAGTCGAGGACGGACAGGTCGTGGGGGGCCAGGTCCCACAGGACGTCGATGTCCTTCTGGACCAGCCCGAGGTTGATCCTGACCGAGTCGACGAACTGGATCTCGCCGAGTTCGCCGGAGCGGACCATGTCCCGGATGCGGGCCACCGCCGGGGTGTAGCAGTAGGTGTGGTCGCACATCAGGGTGAGGCCGCGTTCCTCGGCCTCGTCGACCAGCCGCAGGCCGTCCTCGTACGTCGCGGCGAGGGGCTTCTCCACGAGGACGTGCTTGCCGGCGCGCAGGGCGGCCAGGGCCACGTCGAGGTGGGTGCCGGCCGGTGTGGCCACGGCGACCGCTTCGACGGCAGGGTCGGCGAGGACCGCCGCGTAGTCCGAGGTCGCCTGGACGGTGGAGTAGCCGCCGAGTACCTGGCGGGCCCGGTCGACGTTCAGGTCGCAGAGCCAGCGGAGCCGGAACTCCGGGCTGGACTGGAAATTGCGGACGAGATTGGGGCCCCAGTAGCCGGCTCCGACGACGGCGACGCCTAATGGCCCCCCCGGGCCCGCACTTGCGGCTCCGGCGTCCCGGCCGGCGTCCTTCGCGGTGTCCTTCACAGCGTTTCCTTCCTTACCGCGCACGCCCGTGGGCGTGTCGCGACCCAGGGCCGGGGCGCGTGCGAAGGAAGGGGGTGCCGTCGGAGGCGGGCCGGGCGCCTGCGCGACCCGTGCGTGACCCGCCCGACGGTGATGGCCCCCACGACCGATGCCGTACGTGTTCCACGTACTTTCCGCCCCCCGGCCGTCCGGCACCCCTCGCGCCGGTCCAGCCCATGGGCGGGCGGCCCGTTCCCCCAGGCCACCCCACCCGTACCTGCCGCAACTTCCTTACTCCGGACGGAATATGGCGTCGCCGAAGCGCGCCGAATCCGGTCGGCGGGGTTCAATCTAGACCACCGCGCCTACGCCCGGGGAGAGTTGGAGGAAACGGTCGGTACGGGCGTTCGGGCATGCATACTTCCGGGGTGACCAGCATCGTGATCCCGGCCCACAACGAGGGCCGGGTCATCGGCCGGCTCCTCGACGCGCTCCTCGCCGGCCCCCCGGATTCCGGACAGCCCGACATCGTCGTGGTCTGCAACGGGTGTACGGACGACACCGCCGCGGTGGCGGGCGCGCGCGGCCCCCGCGTGCGCGTCGTGGAGATCGCCACTCCCTCCAAGCACACGGCCCTGCGGGTCGGCGACGAGCACGCGCGGGGCTTCCCCCGGCTGTACGTGGACGCCGACGTGGTGGTCGGAGCGGCCGACGTACGGGCCCTGGCGGGCGCCCTCGCGGACAGTCCGGGGCTCCTCGCGGCGGCCCCCGGCCGTGACATCCCGCTGGCCGGCTGCGCCTGGCCGGTCCGGGCGTACTACCGGGTCTGGCAGTTGCTGCCGGCCGTCCGCGAAGGACTGTTCGGGCGGGGGGTCATCGCGGTGACCGAACCGGGGCACGCCCGGATCGCCGCGCTGCCCCCGCTGATGGCCGACGACCTGGCCGCGTCCCTGGCCTTCGCCCCCGGGGAACGGCGCGTGGTCGAGACGGCCCGGGTGGTGGTGCATCCGCCGCGCACCTGGGGCGACTTGATCAGGCGGCGCGTACGCGCGGCGACCTCCTCCGCCGAACTGGAGCGCTTCCAGGCGCAGCAGGCACCCGCACCCGCGCAGGCCCCGCCCGGCCGGCCGGTGACCGCCGCACCGCCCACGCCCGCCGCCCCGTCGGCGCGCACCGGCACGGGCGATCTGCGCGCGCTGCTCCGCGCCCGACCGCGCCTGCTCCCCGGGGTCGTGGTCTTCGTCGTGGCGGCCCTCGCCGCCCGCCGCGGATCCCGCAAGGCCATCCGGGCCGGTGACTTCTCCACGTGGCTGCGCGACGAGAGCAGCCGGCGGGGCTGAAGCCGGGCCCGCCGCCGGCCGGGCTGTCCCGCGTGCCGGCCTGCCTGCCCGCGTACCGGACGCCGAATCGGGCCGTACGCCGTCCAGTTGGCCCGTACAAGCACTAGGGTTTCGCTCGTGCGTGCGCGGAAGCCTCGCGCACGCACGACTCGGACGACCAGACCGTCGCCATCCAACGGGAGCTCGAGAGCATGTACCTCGCGGACCGCTCCGCACCCGTCGGCGGGAAGACCGCAGCGGACGGGAGACCCGTCCGGGCCCCGGCCGTCGCCTCGGCGGTCCTCGCGCTGGGCGCGGTCAGTCTGATCACCGACGTCTCCTCCGAGATGGTCACCGCCGTCCTTCCGCTGTACCTGGTCGCCGGGCTGGGCCTGAGCCCGCTCGGCTTCGGCGCACTCGACGGCGTCTACAACGGAGTCAGCGCGCTGGTACAGCTGACCGGCGGCCACCTCGCCGACCGGATCCGCAACCACAAGCTGATCGCCGGCATCGGTTACGGCCTGTCGGCGCTCTGCAAGCCGCTGCTGCTCCTCGCGCACAGCCTCGGCCCGGTCGGCGTCGTCCTCGCGCTGGAGCGCACCGGCAAGGGTCTGCGCACCGCCCCGCGCGACGCCCTCATCTCCCTGTCCACCCCTGACGCGTTACAAGGCCGCGCCTTCGGCGTGCACCGTGCCATGGACACCACCGGGGCCCTGCTCGGCCCGCTGGCCGCCTTCTTCATCCTGAGTCTGACGGTGGACGGGTACGACGCGGTCTTCGGCGTCAGCGCCTGCGTCGCCGTCCTGGGTGTCGTGGTGCTCGTGCTCTTCGTCCCGTCCGGAGCCGACCTCGGCCCGGCGGGGGTCCCGTCCGCGCGACGCCCCTCCTCCCGCGGTCCGTCCGCGCACGACGCCGCCCTGCCGGAAGCCGGGTCCCAGGACCCGGCCGCCCGGGACCGCGCCGCGCGAGACCTCCCCGCGCAGGGTCTCCCCGCCCGAGCGGTGGACGTGGAACAGCGGACGGCGAGCGATGACCCACAAGCGGAGTTGGCGGCCCGGCTC